>CAZXCO010000925.1:0-15911 GCA_964639095.1 uncultured Solibacteraceae bacterium | reverse complement strand
TATCACTTTGGCCGTCGATCCCCTCGGCTATTTCTACGCCCCCGACCCTTCCAGCCAGCGCGCCTGCACGATCGGCGGCAACGTGGCGGAGACTTCCGGCGGTCCGCACACACTCGCCTACGGGGTCACGACCAACCATGTCCTTGGCCTCGAATTCATCACAATGGACGGATCGGTTCACACCACCGGCGGCAAAGAACTGGATTCGCCGGGCTACGATCTCACCGGATTGCTGACAGGCTCGGAAGGCACGATGGTGCTGGTCACGAAAATCATCGTGCGTCTGATGCGGCGGCCGGAAAAGGTGAAAACGCTGCTGACCGTCTACAACTCAGCATCCGATGCCGCGGACACGGTGGCCGAGATTACGGCCTGCGCCATCACTCCCGTCGCCATCGAGATGCTCGATGGCGAGATGCTCCGGATGGTCGAACTGGCGACGGGCGCCGGATACCCTCTGGATGCCGCAGCCGTCCTTCTGATCGAACTGGAAGGCCTCACCGAGGCCGTGGAAGAGCAGACAGAACAGATCCGGAAGGTTTGCGAACGCTGCGGCGCGCGGGAGTTTCGCGTGGCAAAGTCGGCGGAAGAGCGCGAACTGCTCTGGAAGGGGCGCAAAAACGCGTTTGGCGCCGTGGGCCGCGTGAGTCCGTCGTATTACGTACAGGACGGCGTGGTGCCGCGAACCCAGGTGGCGCCCACGCTCCGCTATATCGCCGAAGTGGCCGAGCGCCACAATCTCCGGATCAGCAATATCTTCCATGCGGGCGACGGCAATCTGCACCCCATCATTCTTTTCAATTCGCACATCCCGGAAGAACTGGAACGGGCGAAGGCCGCCGGGGAGGACATCCTGCAGTACTGCATCGCCTGCGGAGGCTCGATCACCGGCGAGCACGGCGTGGGCATGGAGAAGAATGAGCTGATGGATCGTCTGTTTTCGGCCGAATCGCTGGATTGCATCCAGCGATTCAAAGACCTGTTCGACCCCGCGCATCTTCTCAATCCCGGAAAGGTGCTTCCGACCGGGCGCGGATGCCTCGAAATCCGGCAAGCCCCCCTCACCCGCCGTAATACTGTCTGAAGCCTGAGCCTCCGTAACGCCGCGAATCAGTTTCTCCGGCGGCTCTTGCGCACCCAGTTGAAGAGCGAATACCCGCTTCCGGCGATCGAGATCACGACAAGCGCGAGGATCAGGTTCTGCAGCCACGAAGACCGCGCCATCCCGATGATTCTCCGCCCGTAAATCAGCGCCAGCGATCCGTCGACCGCGAACCGCAGACCACGGCATCCGGCCACAATCGCCAGCATCCGCTTCCGCGGGTACTGCAGTGCGCCAGCCACGATAATGAACGGCGTGAAAGGGAATGGAGGAGGCATGAGCGCTGCCGTGGCAATGGCGATCCCGCCCTTATCCTTGACCTTCTGCTCGATATAGGCAATGCGTTTGTTCCGGCGCCCGCTTTCGATGCCCTTCTGGCCGCCTTTCGCCGCCACCCATCGCGTCAGCTCGACGCCCGTGACGGATCCGGCCGTCGCCATCACGACGTAATAAATCATCCGGCCGCGATGGGCCGCCGTCAGGGCGACGACCAGCAGGTCGTTGCCGAGCGGCATGAACAGGAACGAAGAATCGAGCACCCCGAGCAGCAGCAGTCCGAGGCCGCCGAGGGAGAAGAAGAAGGTCGCAAGCGCCCGGAGGACGTGTTGCATGCGTCACCGCGGTCCGGTCAACAGCACTTCGCCCTGCGGTACTTCGCGCGAAACCTCTCGTCGGAGAAACGCCTCCACTCAGCTCCGGAATGCCGCGTCCCGTGCGCGGCCAGATGGCGCGCATATGCGTTCTCGTCTCCGATTTCCCGCAGCAGGGCCAGGATCCCCGCCCGCAGACCGCACACAAGACGGCGTGGCAGGGCCATCGACCGGCGGAAGCAATCCGGTATTCCGGTCGCGGGACGCGGATCCACTTCGCGAGAGGGTTTCATCAGATTTCCTCCGCTCTCATGCGTGAGAGCACGAACGGGGCCTCCGCAACCCGGCGGGGCGAAGTGCCGCGTAAAATGCCGTACCACAGCCGCAGCGAATCGATCAGCACGATTGCAACCAGAACGAGAAACAGACCGCAGACCGCGGCGTCGAGACGGGCATTGAAGATCAGCGTCATCGTGTCGCTCGCGCCGGCCGCCGGGGAGGCCGCAAGCTGGTTCGCCTGCGCCAGAAATCCGACCCTCGGCAGAGGCGAGAAGATCTTCTGCCACCCCGCCGTGAACGTGACAATCACCAGCCAGGCAAGCGGCGCGCAGGTGATCCACATGTATTTTGCGCCGTGCATCTTCAGGAGGATCGTGGTCGCCACCGAGAGCGCGATCGCCGCGAGGAGCTGATTCGCGATGCCGAACAGCGGCCAGAGCGAATTGATGCCGCCCAGCGGATCGCGCACGCCCTGGATCAGAAAATAGCCCCAGGCCGCAACGATGGCGAGGCTGGTCCCAACCACGCCCGGCATCCAGCTTGTCCGGGCCAGCGGCGCCCAGGCGTGGCCGAGAAGATCCTGCAGCATGAAGCGCCCCACCCGGGTTCCCGCATCGATGATCGTGAGAATGAAGAGCGCCTCGAACATGATGGCGAAGTGGTACCAGAAGCCCAGCACGACTTCGCCGCTCCCGGTGCTGGCGAAAATATGCGCCATGCCGAGCGCGAGCGATGGCGCCCCGCCGGTGCGGTTGAAGAGCGTCATTTCTCCCACGCTGTGGGCCAGAGACGCCATCTGCGCGGCCGTCACCGGGAAGCCCCAGCCGGAAATGGTCGCCACCGCGGCCTCAGCTGTTTTCCCCACAACGCCGGCCGGCGAATTCACCGCAAAGTAGACACCCGGATCCACCACGCACGCCGCGATCATCGCCATCACGGCCACGAAACTCTCGAGCAGCATCCCGCCATAGCCGACCGGCCAGGCGTGCGATTCGCGCGAGATCATTTTCGGCGTCGTCCCCGACGAAATCAGCGCGTGGAAACCCGAAACCGCGCCGCAGGCGATCGTGATGAAGCAGAAGGGGAAAATCTTCCCCGCGAAGACCGGCCCCGTGCCGTCGACGAACCGGGTGAAAGAGGGCATCTGCAGAGGGGGATGCACCGCCAGGATTCCGATCGCAAGCATGCCGATCACCCCAAGCTTCACGAACGTGCTGAGATAATCGCGCGGAGCGAGCAGCAGCCACACCGGCAGCGCGCTGGCGAAAAAGCCGTAGACGATGATCGCGATCGCAACCCCCATGGCGCTCATCGTGAAAACCGGCGCCCAGGACGAGCTCGCAATCCACTGCCCGCCGAAGACGGACGCTACTACGAGCACAAAGCCGATCGCCGAGCATTCGAGCACCTTCGACGGCCGCCAGTAGCGCAGATACAGGCCCATGAAGATCGCCACCGGCATCGTCGCCGCGATGGTGAAAACGCCCCACGGGCTTCCGGCGAGCGCATTGACGACCACCAGCGCAACCACCGCGAGCAGGATGATCATGATGAGCAGCACCGTGACCAGCGCTACAAAGCCTCCCACCCTGCCGATCTCCTCGCGCGCCATCTGTCCCAGCGATTTGCCGTCGCGGCGCATGGAAGCGAACAGGATCACGAAGTCCTGCACCGCGCCCCCGAATATGGCGCCGGCGATGATCCAGAGCGTTCCCGGCAGAAAACCGAATTGCGCGGCCAGCACGGGTCCCACCAGCGGACCAGGCCCGGCGATGGCCGCGAAATGATGGCCGAATACGATCCACTTGTTGGTGGGCACGAAGTCATGCCCGTTTTCGAGACGCTCGGCGGGCGTAGCGCGCTTGTCGTTCAGGAGCATCACGCGCGCCGTGATGAACTTCGCGTAAAACCGGTAGCCCACCAGGTAGGAACAGGCGGCTGCCAGCACCAGCCACATGCTGTTGATGTGCTCGCCGCGATTGGTGGCAATGGCGCCCAGGCAGATCGCCGCCCCGCAGGCGATCGCTATCCAGACGGCGGCGAAAAAGACGCGCTTCAAAGACATTCGCCGGACAGTTTATCGAAACGCCGGAAGCGAACGCAGAGTGGAGGACTGCCGCCACGCCGATCGCAGAAGCGCCTCGGCCGTGGAACCGTCGGAAAAACGCACTGCGTCCAGCACGCGCCCGTGCATGTCCAGCGTGCCGATATAATGCGCCTCCTCCTGCTTCGTGCTCATCAGGATGACGGAGTAATGGCGCGACGCGTAGGTCAGAGATCGCACCAGCCGGTCGCCCTCTTCCAGAGAGCCGGTCCGCGAAGGGAACCCGAGTTTGCCCACAGTCGAGGCATAGTTGTCCCCCGGGCCCAGTTGCAGATACGAGCGGTGCCCGCGGATCGCATAGGAACTCTGGCGGGAATCCGTCTGTCGCGCGAGATCCGCGGCAATTGTGAATGCAACCGCGCCCAGCACGGCCGCCACGCCGATCCATTTCCACGCGCGCACTTCGGATTTCGGCTCCAGCCGGATATTGATGACCGGCGCCGGCGCGTGAGGGTGCAGCTCCGCACCGCCATCGGTCGCGGGTTTCGGCATGACGATCACGCTGCGCACGCGCGGGGTCACGACGCCCGAGCGCCACTCGAGGTCGCGGCTCAGCCGGACGATCATGACGGCCTCTTCCACGCGGGAGATTTCTCCGAGAAACATGCGGGGAATGCAGACTTCCTCTCCCGAACGGGCGTTCACCACGATGCACTCCGTCCAGGTCGACCGGCGGTACAACCATTCGTTCGGCCCAAGGTTGCGGATGGGCGGATAGAACGAGAACCGGCGCCCGCCAAAGTGCTGTAAAGGCGTCGGCAGCGGTGCAATCGACATCTCGCCTCATGATACCGGACTCGCGGGCGTTCCGGGTAAGCCCCCGCCGCGCCGTGGCGCTGTGCATTCGTTCCCGCAGGGCCGATAATAGAGTCACAGAGGGAAAGGGGTACTTCATGCCTCACATATTCCGCAGTTCTTTACTGGTCCTGTTCGCGGTGTCGAGTCTGATGGCGCAACGGAACGCCCGGCCTCCATCCAATGGAAATACAGGTCCCGGCAACAACCCCGGCGGCTCCCCTCCCCCGTCCTCGACGCCCAGCCAGATCCCCAGCCCCAATCAGAATCCCCCGCTGCAGGTGCCGATCTTCCTCTCCGGCCGCATTGTGATGGACGACGGCACTCCGCCCCCGACTGGCATCGGAATCCAGCGCGTATGCTCGGGCAATCCCCATACGCTCGGCTATACGAACAACAAAGGGCAGTTCAGTTTTCAGTGGGGCGGCGGTCAGCCGAGCGCGATCATCCCGGACGCTTCGGAATCCGGCGTGCCCGGCATCTCCCTCCCCGGGAATGATATTGGGGGCGGGATCGGCCTCCGTGGCCGTCAACTTGCCGGCGTCACGGCATCGGAACCGCTGCTCGGATGCGAATTGATCGCCAACGCTCCCGGTTATCGTTCGGACCGCATCGACCTCAGCGACCATCGATTCGCCGACAATCCCGATGTCGGCACCATCGTTCTCCACCGCCTCGCCAACGTGGAAGGCACTTCCGTCAGCGCGACCTCGCTCCAGGCGCCGAAGGATGCGCGGAAGGCGTGGGAGAAGGGAGTGCAACTCCTTCACAAGTCCAAAAGCGCCGATGCCGAAAAGCAATTGCAGAAGGCCGTCGAACTCTATCCCAGATTTGCGATGGCCTGGCTCGATCTGGGCCGCGCCAGAATGCAGCAGAACTCGACCGGGACCGCGCGCGACGCCTTCCTGAAGGCCATAGACGCCGACTCCAGACTCGTCGACCCGTACCTCGAACTGGGAACACTGGCGATGCGGGAACAGAACTGGCCGGATGCGGCGCGATATCTGGACCGCGCGTTGCAACTGGACCCTGTGGATTACCCGCAGCTCTGGTTCCAGGACGCCGTCGCGGATTACAACGTGCAGAACTATGACCGGGCCGAGAAGAACGTGCGCGAGGCGCTCAAACAGAACCAGGCTCGCCACGACCCGCACATCGACCAGTTGCTCGGTCTCATCCTCATCAACAAACATGATTACAAAGGCGCCCGCGATGCCCTGCAGGCTTATGTGACGCTTTCCCCCGGCGCGAAGGATCTGGACCAGGTGAAAGCCCAGTTGAGTCAGCTCGAGAGCCAGTTAGCCGCGGGTCAGCCGTGACCGATCGGGCAGTGGCCGAAGAAGGAGGTTGTCCTCACGCACGGGTATTTGACATAGTGGAGATAGCAGCACATGAGTTTGAAATCATGAAACGCAAACCGCAGGTCAAGCCCGAATCGGCCATCTCGCCCGAGATCTTCGAAAATGCGAAGCGTTCCCTCACGACGGACCGCAGCAAGGCCCCGGTCCGGTGCGTGGTGTGTTCCGCTGAGACTGCGCCTGGCTCGGCAGAGCCGCTTTGCTGGGTGTGCCGGCGGCTCAAGATCAGCGCCTGGCGCGATGTCGAGCAGCAGATGCCCGCGCAGGAATAGCCGGCTTCCCAATCCCTGAATTTTTACGCTATATCGCGCCCGTCTGAAACGCGGACGGGCGTAAAGTAAGCGAGAGGAGCCTCCGTGCGATTCAGAAGTCGAATCGCATGGAGGCCGTGATCAGCCGTGGCTCGCCCAGGTGCCCCAGGTAGCTGCCCGTGCTCTGCCCCGTAATGCTTCCCGGACCCAGAGTCGACCAGTAGAACACGTTCGTTACGTTATTCGCCGTAACGCGCCAGGTGGTCAGCTTGCCGAAGAGTTTGGCGGTGTAGCGAATTCCCACATCGAATGTGTTGTATGCGCCTGTATAGGCGCTGTTGATGTCGTCGAGCGGGCGGCGCCCCACGTATTGCCAGTCGAAATTGAAAAAGGCGCCGACCAGCAGGGGCAAATGGTATTCGGCAAGAATATTTGATCGATAGTCAGGAACCCCGACAAAGTTCCTGTCGTCGGTCACGGCGATCCCGGTATCCTTCAGCTTCGGATTCAACACCGAAAGACCGCCCGTGATCATCAGACTTTCGAAGATTCTGCCGGAGAGCGTCGTTTCGACTCCATAGTTGACCTGGTCGCCGGTGATCCGGAAAGCCTCGCAATCGGGGGTTCCCGACTTCGCCCCGCAGACCGGGTCCACGACATTCGCAACATAGTTTGCGAACGGCCTTTCCACACGGAACAATGCGGTCGAGAAGTTCAGGCGGCGCACGCGGAGTTTGTATCCCACTTCGCCTTCCGTGCTCCGGTAAGGAGGCAGCGCCTCGCTGGCGTTCACGATCACGGTGCTGCCACTGCTCGCCGCGGCGACGTCCGGGGCCTGGATGCTGTCGGCAAATGTCGCATAGATCGTCATATCCTCCCGCGGCTTGAACATCACGCTGGCCGACGGGCTCACGCCCTGGCTGACGTAGCCGTTCGGGGTGGCCACTCTCAGAAAGTTCGTCGCCGCGTTGTCCTTGTAGCTGTCGGTCCATGTCCAGTCCTGGCTCGCGGCAACCCGGACCAGCCAGCGCGGGGTCAGGGTGATGGTATCGCCGAAGCTGAAACCCTGCTGGCGGATGATGCTGGAAACATAAATCCCGGTCGAAGGACTGGTCTTCGCATACGAAAAGATACCCGTCGGAGGCACGACGAATATCAGCGGATCGTCGATATTCGCCTGACAGATTCCGTCCTGCGTGTTTTCCGTGCAAAGAGGGGTTTTTACCGGACCGCTGACGGGCGAATAGGACGCAAACCGGTACCCGGTGCTTCCGATCACGATGTCGTGGCGAACAGGTCCCGTCATGAACCGCCCGGTGAGATATGCGAGATCGCTGTCCACATGGAAGCGCGGCGCGAGCGACGAGAAAGCGTTCGCGAGGTAAGACTTGTAATCGCCGTTGTTGTCGATGAGCTGATTGACCGCCGTGTTGATGTTGCGATCGGAAAGCTGGTTCAACGCGCCCACCGTGAGGTGCCAGCTCTCACCGAAGTCATGTTTTACCCGCAACTCGCCAATCTGCGAAGTCAGGTCGACGCCGGAGAACGATTGCCCAAATCCCGGACTGGTCGGATCCGGCGCATCCGCGGGCAGCAGAATGCTTTTCGAACCGGGCGTGGAAAGTGGAGTCGTCGTCGGGGAATAGGAAAACCAGCCGGGATATCCGTACTGGAACAGGTTGTAATAACTGTAATTCCCTTCGATTACCGTACTGTGGGTCACGCGCGCGTCGGCCGCTACTGCGGCGAGCTGGCGCCGCAACTGGCTGCCGCTCACATAACCATTGCCGTCTCCCAGCAGCAGGTTCGCGCGGTATCCGAACATCTTGTTTTTGCCCACGCGGCCCCCGAGGTCCGTGTGAATCGTGGCCACGTTGTCACCCTCGTAACCCAATTCGATCTCACCCAGCCGCTGTTCCGTGGGCCGCTTGGTGACAAAGTTGAACATACCCGAAGGATTGGCGGGGCCATAAAGCGACCCGCTGAGCCCGTTGACGACCTCGACCTGCTCATATTCCTCGAGGGCCGAAGGTGTCGTCACCGCGATTCCCATGCCGTCCTTGCGGTCGTTCTGCATGTTGCTGCCCTGCATGCCGCGCGTCTCGGGGCGCAGAACCTCGGGGCCCTGCATTTCCTGAAACGACACCAGAGGCATATATTTCGCGGCTTCCTTGAAGTTTCTCGATTGCGTGTCGTCGATCAACTGCCGCGAAATCACATGGACCGAGTAGGGCAGATCGAGAATCGGCGTCGTGCCTAAAGGCCCTCCCGGAGCCACTGTATCGACGCGGTAGGCATTCTCGACGGTACCCGCCGAGACCGTGACGCTCTGGGCGACACCCGCGAGCGCCAGCGAAATATCGAATGTCACGCTCTGGCCGGCCGCCACCTGAATCCCGGAGCTGACGTTCGTCTGAAAACCCTGGGCGTCGGTCTCGATGTCATAGGCGCCGGGCTGCAAGGCGCGAAAGGAATAGAGCCCATTCGCGTCGCTGACGGTAGTGGCCTTCAGTTTTGTCGCCTCGTTCGTGAGCACCACGCGCGAGCCGGAGACCGCCGCGCGGTCCGGATCCCGCACGGCTCCCGTAATCTGACCGGTATCCGGCGGTGTCCGCGCAAACAGGGGGAATACGAACAGCAGGATGGCAAGATATGCACAATTATGCATATATCTGCCAAATCGATCAAAAAAATTATTCATCAGCGGAACTTTTGAGAATACACTTTTCGTGCCCCGGCTTGAAATATGATATGTTTTTCCTATCTCGCCCGATTGATATATGATCCGAATCGAAATCGAGCCCGTCTGGCGGTTCAAGCGTGAAGGCGATCCCACATCCACCCTGGTCATGCTGGACCTTCTGAACGAAATCCGCGTCACCGGCAAGATCGGGCGCGCGGCCGAACGGGCGAATCTGTCTTACCGGCATGCGTGGAATCTGATCGAGAAGTGGTCGGCGTTTTTCGAAGTGCCTCTGCTCGAGCGGAAGCAGGGGAGCGGAACGACACTGACCCCTTTCGGCGACAAACTCGTCTGGGCGGGACAGCGCCTGCGGGCGCGCCTCGGCCCCCAGTTGCAGAATCTTTCCCAGGAACTGGAGACCGAGATCAATCAGCTTCTGCCGCGGGGCCCGGCGGTCATACGGGTCCATGCGAGCCACGGGTTCGCGGTTTCGAAACTCCGCGAGTTGCTGGCCCGCGAGCCGGGGCTCGGCGTGGACATCCGCTATGTCAGCAACCAGAACTCCCTCGTCTCGCTCGCTCACGATGGATGCGATCTCGCAGGCATGCACCTCCCGCAGGGAGAATTAAGGCAGCGCAGCATCGAAGCCGCAAAGGACTGGCTGAATCCGGCGGTTCATCGGGTCATCGGACTCGTGACCCGTGAGATGGGCCTGATGGTCAAACGCGGGAATCCGTTCCGCATCGTCTCGCTCGCCCAGCTTCGCGATCCGTCGGTTCGATTCGTGAATCGCGATCCGGATTCCGGTACCCGTCTTCTGTTCGACCAGCTCCTCGCGCAGCAGGGCCTGGACGGCGCCGCCATCAACGGCTACGAGCATGTGGAATTTACTCATGCCGCAGTCGCCGCATATGTGGCGAGCGGCATGGCGGATGTCAGCTTCGGAGTGGAGGCCGCGGCCCGGCAGTTCGATCTGGACTTCGTTCCTCTGGTGACGGAAGATTATTTCTTCGTCTGCCGGAAGCAGCTCCTCGAGCGCCCGGCCATGAAACGCGTGCTTTCGATCATGCGGGGCGAAGAGTTCCAGGCGGCGATCTCGCAATTGCCCGGTTACCGGTTGAGCGGCCCGGGATCGGTCAAGACCATCAAAGAAGTGTTCCAGCACTCCGTCCAGGAGCAGCCCTCGGTCTGATGAATACGGATCCGGTCATCGAGAACGCGAATCGGGTGGCGATTCACTTCGCGGGCCTGCCGCGCGAGGAGGCAATCGAAGGGATCCGGAATCACATCCGGAAATTCTGGGATCAGCCGGTGAAAGACCGGCTGATCGCGTGCGTTGCACAGGGCGGCGCCGGCCTCGATGAGCTGGTGCTGGAAGCCGTGAAGAGAATGCCGATCGACGTTTAAGGCTGACGATCAGCTTTTTCTGCGCAGGATGCCGTCGATTTTCGCCGCGAGCGTTTCGTAGCTCGCATTGCCGGGATTGTACAGGCGCACGATTCCCTGGCCGTCGATCAGCACCATGGTGGGGGTCGTGCTGACGCCGAACCTGGCGAAATTCGCTTCGCTCAAAGGAACCTCGACCGGTCCCAGCGGTGCATAGTATTTCGCGAACACTTCACCGATATACTTCGTCTCCACAGCGCGCGGCGCTTCCTGGCCGCCCGCAATGTAGCCGTAGTGCTGCGTGGGAGCCACAACCACCAGGCCGCGCGGCCCGTACTTCGCCATCAACTTCTGCACGATCCCGATTTCGTTTTTGCAGTCCGAACACCAGTGCGCCCAAAGGAACAGCAGCACGGGATGCCCGCGATGGGCTGACAGAGGCGCCGGTCTGCGGCTGCCGATCCACTGCGAGACGTCCAGCACCGGAGCCGGCTTGCCTTCCATGGTCAGCAGATTGAGGTTCTTCTGGATCCGGTCGCGGATCGAGGTCCCCTGCCACTTCTTCAGTTCGTCGCGGAGGAACACCACGGCCTGATCGCGCTGACTCTGCGCCGCCAGCGACTGTGCTTCCACTTCGATCGAAGCACCGAGCGCAAGCGGCAGATGGGGTTCCGCATCCAGCTTGCGATGCGAGAGCGCAGCCAGACTCAGCTTTCGGACCTCGACCGCATTTTTCTCCGCCGCCGCGGGGTCGTGATGCGCCAGGCGGCCGCGGCCCATCCACGACAACGCGTCCAGATATTCCGGAGTCGCGCCAATTGCGGCCTTGTACTGCGCGAGGCCCTTCTCCGCGGTCGCGAAGTCTCCCATCGAGGCAAAGATTCTTACGAAGTCCACGATGGTGACCTGCTGCTGCGCCCGGACAACGCCCACGCTCATCAGGCACACAGATAGAATGCCGATGCCGGCGCGCGTGGAGAATGTCTTCATTTCGTTCCGGTATTCAGTGTAAACAATTCACAATTTCAGCGACTTCAGGTATTCGCGGAAAGCACCGCCGAGGTCGTGCCGCTGCAGGGCGAACTCCACCGTCGCTTTCAGGAAGCCCAGTTTGTCGCCGGCGTCGTAACGCTTTCCCTCAAACTTGAAGGCGTAGATCGGCCGGCTGCGAAGCAGCAGCCGGAGCGAATCGGTCAACTGGATTTCCCCGCCCGAGCCCGGCTCAACGCTGGAAATCGATTCGAAAATATCGGGCGTCAGGATGTAGCGTCCGATGATCGCAAGACTGGACGGCGCCTCGCTGGGCTTCGGCTTCTCCACCAGATCGCGGATCCGGTACACCTTGTCCTTGCTTCCGTTGTGCGATACGGGCTCGGCATCGATGCAGCCATAGGCCGAGATGGCCTCTTTCGGCACTTCCATCACGGCAAGGACCGGAGCCGAGAAGAACTCATAGATGTCGAGCAACTGCCGGACGCACGGCGTTTCGGCGTCGATCACATCGTCCGCCAGAATGGTTGCAAAAGGTTCGGGGCCGACCAGTTCCTGGGCGCGTAGAACGGCGTGCCCCAGTCCCAGCGCCTCCTTTTGCCGGATGTAAGAAACGTCGATCAAGTCCGAAACCTGTCGAACGATTTTCAGCAGGTCCTTCTTGTTGCGGCTTTCGAGGAGATTCTCGAGTTCGAAACTGACGTCGAAATGATCTTCAATCGCCGACTTGCCACGCCCGGTGACCATGATGATGTTCCGAATCCCGGAATGAAGGGCTTCTTCAACACCGTACTGAATGATGGGCTTGTCGACGAGCGGAAGCATCTCCTTCGGCTGCGCCTTGGTGGCTGGCAAAAACCGGGTCCCCAGACCGGCTGCGGGAAAAACTGCTTTGCGAACTTTCGCTGCGGGCATCGTTACTTATCTTGCTTGTATGCCGCCAAATCCGCAACTCGCGCAGTGCGTTCCCGGACCAGTTCCACCGGCTCCCGCCATATGGTACTTTTGAAGATTCCAGACATATGGCATACGTAATCGCAGAACCCTGCATTGGCACCAAGGACACGGCTTGTGTAGACGCCTGCCCTGTCGATTGCATCCATCCGAAAAAGGATGAGTCGCGCTTTTCGGACGAAGAGATGCTGTACATCGACCCCGTCGAGTGTATCGATTGCGGCGCCTGCGTGCCGGTCTGCCCGGTTTCGGCCATCTTCGCGCTGGACGATCTTCCGGAGAAATGGGCCGACTTCACGAAGAGAAACGCAGATTTCTTCGGCCGGTAGTACGAAAATCGGCATCAGCCGGTCCCGCCTGCACCTGCAACGCGCGAAAAAATCACCACGACGATTGACGCGAACCCGCGCTTCGCGATTCGTCGGATAGATCTGGCCGATGCTCGTTTGCCCTGTCCGCGACTGCCATCTGCCACTGGTGCGCGACGGTGTGCGAATGCTCTGCCCCCGCGGTCACTCGTTCGATATTGCCCGCAGCGGCTACATCAACCTCCTGCAGCCGCAGGATCGCCGCTCAAAAAATCCCGGTGACACCGCCGCAGCCATCGCCGGACGGCGGCGCTTGCACGACCGGGGCGTCGCTCAGCCTTCCCTCGAAGCAATCGCCGCGCTTCTGAAGCCGGGACCGCATGACTCCGTCCTGGACGCAGGCTGCGGCGACGGCTACTATCTCGGCACACTGGCGCGCCAGACCGGCTTCGCCGGCCATGGCATCGATATTTCCATCCCTGCCATCGAAGCCGCCGCGCGCCGCTATCCGGAATGCGAGTGGGTCGTAGCGAATGCCGATCGCGAAGCGCCTTACTCCGACCGCTCGTTTTCCATCATTCTGTCGATTACGGCGCGCATGAACCCGCCCGAATTCCGCCGTCTGCTGGAACCTGAAGGGCGGCTCCTCGTCGCCCTGCCGTCACCCGACGATCTGATCCAGTTGCGGGGTCCGGGACGCGACCGCGTGCCTCGCACAGTCACCGTTTTCGCCGACGCTTTCCGGCTCGTAGAACAACGCCGGGTCACGGCAACCGTGGATCTCGATGCCGCGGGCGTCGAGGACGTCCTGCATTCGATTTACCGCCCCCTGCAACCGGAGCCGGCGCGCGCCATGGCCCTGACTTTCAGTCTCGATCTGCTGCTGTTTTCGCCGGTGCCGCAATGAAGTGAAGTTCCGGGGGATCTGCAACATCCGGTTCAAAATTTCTCCGGCCGCTATAATGAAAACATTCCCGCGATGAATCCTGAGAATCTGGACCTGAAGCAGACCGTCAATCTGCCTCGCACAAATTTTTCCATGAAGGCGAATCTGCCTCAGGCCGAGCCGAAGATGCTGGCGCGCTGGGAAGCAGAGGACCTTTACGGGCAGGTTCGCCGGTCGCGCGAAGGCAAGCCGGTTTACATTCTGCACGACGGGCCGCCCTACGCCAACGGCCGGATCCACCTCGGCACCGCATTCAACAAAATCGTTAAGGATTTCATCGTAAAATCCAGAACTATGGCGGGTTATGATTCGCCGTATGTTCCGGGATGGGACTGTCACGGGCTCCCCATCGAACACAAGGTCGATCAGGAGCTCGGCGGCAAAAAGGCGCAGATGACGGCCGTTCAGATCCGCCGTGCCTGCCGCAAATATGCCGACAAATGGGTAAATCTGCAACGGGAGGATTTCAGGCGTCTCGGCGTTCTGGGCCGGTGGGACGATCCCTACCTCACGATGAATCCGGCCTATCAGGCCGTGATCGCCCGCGCCTTCGTGGACTTTCTCGACAAAGGGTATGTCTACAAAGGTCTGAAGCCGGTCAACTGGTGCATTCATGACCGCACAGCTCTCGCCGAAGCCGAAGTCGAGTACGAGGATCACAAGAGCCCGTCGGTCTGGGTGCGGTTCGCTCTGGCCTCCGACCCGGCTGCGATCGACGCCGCTCTTGCAGGGAAAAAAGTCTACGGCTTGATCTGGACGACCACGCCGTGGACTCTTCCGGCCAACCTCGCCATCGCTTTCCACCCGAGGTACGAGTACGTCGCCGTGGCCGTGGGCGACAGCGTCTATATCGTCGCGGCGGAACTGCTCAAAGCGACCGCGGAGAAATGCGGCTGGACGGGCTATGAAGTTCTCGCGCGCTTCAACGGCAACAAACTCGATCGCGCGGTCTTCCGTCATCCGTTCATCGAACGCGACTCCCTCGGAATCCTCGCGGACCACGTCACGCTGGAACAGGGAACGGGAGCGGTCCACACGGCTCCCGGCCATGGTCAGGAAGACTATGTGGTTGGCATGCAGTACGGTCTGGCGGTGTACTGCCCCGTGGACGCCCACGGCCGCTTTTTCGAAGCGGGCGGAGTCGAGGGAAGCGTTCCCGCTCAATTGATCGAGAAGACCGTGTGGGAAGCCAACCCGCTCGTTGTCGAAATCCTCAAGGAGCGCGGAGCGCTGCTCGGTATCGAGCACATCGAGCATTCCTATCCGCACTGCTGGCGCTGCCATAACGCGACAATCTTCCGGGCCACCGACCAGTGGTTCATCGGAATGGATAACAATGGCCTCCGCCAGAAGGCCCTCGACGCGATCAAGGGCGTGAAGTGGATACCCGCATGGGGCGAAGAGCGCATCTCCAACATGGTTTCGAGCCGCCCCGACTGGTGCATCTCGCGCCAGCGCGTCTGGGGCGTGCCGATCGTCGTTTTCTATTGCTCCGCCTGCCGGGAACCACTGACCGATCGCGGGATTCTCGACGCGGTGGTCGATCTCTTCGAGCAGTACTCGGCGGACGTCTGGTTTGAACGAACGGCGGCCGAACTGGTGCCTCCCGGAACCGTCTGCAAAAAATGCGGCGGTGGTGAGTTTTCGAAAGAGAACGACATCCTCGACGTCTGGTTCGATTCCGGTTCGAGCCATCTGGCAACGCTCAACGAAGCCAACGGCCTGCGCTGGCCCGCCGATCTCTATCTGGAAGGCGGCGACCAGTACCGTGGCTGGTTCCAGAGTTCTTTCCTGATCGGCATCGGGCTGCGGGACGCTTCGCCCTTCCGCGCCTGCGCGACGCACGGCTGGACGCTGGACGGCGATGGGCGGCCGCTCTCGAAATCGCTCGGCAACGGCACCGCGCCCGAGGAGATCATCAAGGATTACGGCGCGGAGTTGATCCGGCTCTGGACGGCTTCCGTGGCCTTCCACGAGGACGTGCGCATCTCGCCGTCGATCCTCAAGCAACTTTCGGACGCCTATCGCAAGCTGCGGAACACCTTCCGGTACGCCCTCGGCAATCTGCACGATTTCGACCCGGCGGCGGATGCCGTTCCCGGCGAACAACTGCTGGAACTCGACCAATGGATCCTTGTACGCGCCGAAGAGGTCGTCTCGCGAAG
>CAZXCO010000924.1:0-1681 GCA_964639095.1 uncultured Solibacteraceae bacterium | reverse complement strand
CATCCGGAGGCCGATCTCAGTCGACCGCTGACTGACCGCATACGATATCGCGCCGTAGATCCCCGTTACCGAGAGGCACATCGCCAGGCCGGCAAACAGTGTCGAGAGAACCGTGCGAAAACGTGGCGCGGCGACCCCGTCCGCAACCACCTGCTCCATTGTCGTGAACTGGACCGGCACGTCCGGCGAAGTCTCGTGGGCCAGACCCCGGAGAATCTGAATGAACGCATTGGGATCGCCCGCCGTGCGCGCCACGACGCTCAACGCATTTCCGTTGAATGGGTGCTGCCGGTATGTCATGAAGCACTCCGGCTGCGGTTCCAGCGCCGGTCCCTGCTGCCGAACATCCCCGACGACACCAATAATCCTCATGCTCCTGAAGCCATCGTACGTGCAGACGATATTCCTTCCAATCGGGTCGTGGCCGGCGAACGCTCGCCGGACAAGAGCCTCATTCACGATCGCGACGAGCGGACTGCCGGAAGTGTCGGCATCAGCGAAATCACGTCCTCTTCTGAGCGGGATCCCCAGCGCCGCGAATGTGCCCGGGGCAACCACGGAGAGCACCGCTTCGGAAGCCGACCTGACATCAAACTGAGGCGGCATACGGTCGATGAAATATGCCCCGGAGGATTCAATACTGCCGGGCGGCGCCATCGTTGCGCCCGCAGCCGACACGCCATGCAGCGCGGCGACCTTCGGAAGCAAGTCCTTGAAAAATTCCGCCGCGGCCGGCGATTCGGGAGATCCCGGCACCGACGCCCTCATGACGATCACGTGTTCGGGGCGAAATCCAAGCGGCGCCTTCTGCAGTTCGACAAGACTCCTCGTCAGTAACCCGGCGCCTGCAAGCAGAATTACGGAAAGTGCGACTTCCCCGGCGACAAGCGCTCCCCGCATACGGACGATTCCACGGCTGCCTGTTGACCGGTTCCCCGCCTGCTTCAGGATCTCGTGCAAGTCTGTTTTCGACGCGCACAGGGCTGGCACAAGACCGAAGAGGATCGTTGTGAGCACCGAAAGCCCGACAGTGAACGCGAGCACAGTGCGATCGATTTCGATTTCTGACAGCTGGCGCAGATCGGCCGGCGCCAAAGCCACCAGCCCTCTCGATGCTGCCCAGGCAATCACGAGGCCGAGGGAACCGGCAAGCAACGCCAGGAGCGAACTCTCGGTCAACAGTTGCCGGATGATGCGTCTGCGGCTTGCGCCCAAAGCGCGGCGTACCGCGATCTCACGCGCGCGCGCTGTGGCCCTCCCCAGCAGGAGTGTCGCGGTGTTGGCGCAGGCAATCAACAGCACGATGCCCACCGCACACAGCAACAGATAAAGCGTGAGCCGGACATCGCCGACCATCTGATCGCGCATTCGTATAACAGCCACAGTGCGGTTTGCGTCACTTTCGGGATAGAGCCCGGCCAGTCGAGCAGCGATGCCGCCCATTTCAACCTGGACCCGTTTGAGCGGAACACCGGGTTTGAGGCGCCCGACGGCCCGCCAGTTCTGCGCCGCACGGTACTTCATGTCATCGGCGCTCACCTTTGCCGGAGCCCATACCTCCGTGTTGTCCGGAAAGCCGAAATCAGGCGGCAGCACGCCGACGATCAAATACGGCATGCCATAGATGCGGATGGTCCGTCCGACTGCGTTCGGGTCGCCTGCGAAATGGCGTTGCCAGAAT
>CAZXCO010000923.1:0-2143 GCA_964639095.1 uncultured Solibacteraceae bacterium | reverse complement strand
TCAGCGTCGTGCTGCCGAGCACCGCGCTGGCCGAGAACGCCGCCCGGCGGAGCTACAATTCGTGACGAACATACGGGGGCGCCCTGGCTTCGACGTGGTCGGTTCTCCGGATGAGCTGCAAGCCGAGGTCCCCGGTAGGCCTCGTAAAACCACCGGGAAACAACGCAAGTGCGGAAAACAACCTCGCACTCGCTGCTTAGTTCTTAGGGACTAACAGCGTGTCGCTCCGGTAAGGCCCGCGGGCCGGGGCGGCATCAACGAGCGGGCTCGGCGCCAAAGGAACGCCACTCGCCGGCGGCGCGACATCTCAGGAGGGCTAGCTCGTCGGTAGGTCGGTCGCGAACCGGCCGGCGGGTGAATCGCAATCGCGGCCTATGCTTGTAGACGCTCTCCCCGGTGCGATCGCGGACGCGGGTTCGATTCCCGCCGCCTCCATAACTGGCCTCACCTGAACGTCGCGTCATCTTGTAACGGAGCCGCAGCCTGCATACCCTGACCGCAGTAACTGCGGATCGAAGCGGCAGGGTGTGATCAGAGGGCTCATGGCGGCGCTTGCTACGGCAAGCGTCATGACAATCGGTGTGTTCGCGGCGCCGTCGGATGCGCGGCAGTCGGCTTCCGTGCACGCGACGTGTAGCGCCGGATACGTGGACGGCGTCATCGGCGGCGCGCATAAGTGCCTCCGCGCCGGCGAGTTCTGCTCGCCTTCCCACGCTGCCGAGTACGTGCAGTACGGCTTCACCTGCGTCGACGGTCATCTGAAGAGCGGCGGCGGGACATCGAGCGGGAGTACCGGGAGCGGCCGGGTGACATATCCCGATCTCCCTGTGTTGCTCCGCGCGCGGACGAGGCTCGCCGGCTGCAAGCTCGGCGCGTTGCCTGACCGCCGATGCTCGCCGGGTGCGTACTCGCGGAGCCTCACGAAAGCTGTGCTCTGCTCATCGAGCTTTCGAACCGGTTCTGTCCGCAACGTCTCCGAGGCGACGAAACACGCGATCGAGCAGGAATACGGCCTCGTGCCGAAGTCCTACGGGCGCTCACTCGAGATCGATCACATCGTTTCCCTGGAGCTCGGCGGATCCAACGATCCGGCCAACCTCTATCCCGAGCTCGCAGTGCCTCCGAACCACCAACCCGGCTACCACGTCAAGGACAAGGTCGAGAACGCCGCGCATCAGGCGGTTTGCTCGGGGCAGATCACGCTCGCGTACGCACAGCACCAGATCGCCGCGAACTGGGAGTTGCTCTACAAGCGATTGTTCGGTGCTCCGCCGGCTGGGGCCTAGCGCCGGTCGAGCAATTCCAAGCGCTGTTCGATCGCGTCGAGCTTGGCCATGATGTCGGTCATGGTCGGCCCGCCTGCCTCTGCGTCCTGTGAAACGAAAGCTGAGGCGATCGTGGCCGTCAGCATCGAGAGGAAGCCGATGCCGACAAGCATGAGACCGGAGGCGATCAATCGGCCGGCGACGGTGTGAGGCACCACGTCGCCGTAACCCACCGTCGTAGCGGTCGTGATCGCCCACCACATGCCGATGCCGACGTTCGGGAACTCATGTTGGTCCGCGACCGAGATCGCCGACCCAGCGATTGCGACCAGCAAGATCGTCAGCAGCCCGACGTAGCGGAACGTCTGCCGCGATGTGAAGACATGCTCCGAGCGAATCGCCCGACCGCCCAGCACGCCCAGTCGGGTTAGCCGCAGCAGGCGGACGAGACGAGCCGCCCGCAGGAAACTCAGGAGCCCGGGGAGGAACGGCGGGGTGATGATGACGATCAGGACATCGAACCAGTGGGCGCGGAGCGCCGATCGTTTCGCGGGTGCGACGCTCACGACGAACAGCAGCTCGAGAGTGAACGCGATCCAGATCAGCCAGTTGGCGACTTCGGCCGCATCCTTCAGCGCCGGCGCAGCGTGCGACTCCTCGATGAGGACGACTGGGACGATGAGGATCGCGAAAAAGAGGATTACCGGTTCCAG
Source organism: uncultured Solibacteraceae bacterium (assembly GCA_964639095.1). Lineage (GTDB taxonomy): Bacteria > Acidobacteriota > Terriglobia > Bryobacterales > Bryobacteraceae > BOG-234. Next base: position 165 of record CAZXCO010000923.1, on the reverse strand, counting down.
CCGGTGATTGATCCGCCCGCCTTCTGCCTGTTCCCACACGGGGCCCAGCTTCTCGCGGGTGCCGGATGGCATGCGATTGCACCCACGGCCGTAGTCCGACTACGGTGAGCCGATGAAGAGTCTGCCCAGAGGCTCCTGGATGTTCTGGCTCGGCCTCGGGGCGGT
>CAZXCO010000922.1:0-5645 GCA_964639095.1 uncultured Solibacteraceae bacterium | reverse complement strand
ATCGTGCCGAGCGTGGTCTTCATCGTGACGGTCTTCCGCATTTCATCGGGCGTCGCTGTAAGAAACGGCTGCACCTTCTTCGGCTCGATCGTGACTTTCAGAATCCGTACGGGCATTTCGGTGACCCCGTTCGCGTCCACGGGAACCTGCGAGATGCGCTGGACCACGTCCATTCCCTCCGTCACTCGTCCGAAGGTGGAGTACTGCCCATCGAGTGACGGTTGCGCCGCGATGCAGACGAAGAACTGGCTGCCGTCGCTGTCGGGCTTGTTCGGAATGCGCGGCGTGGAAACCACACCCGGCTCGTGCTTTAAATCGCTGAACTCGCTCGGGAGGAGGTTCAGGCCTCCGGTGCCCCAGAGATTTCTCGGTGTCTTCGGATCCTTCATCAGCGGGTCGCCGCCCTGGATGATGCCGTTCGCCACTACGCGAAAGAAAGCGCTGCCGTCGTAGTAGCCCTGCCGGGCGAGGCGGATGAACTGCTCGACGTGCTTCGGCGCTTTATCCGGTGCAAATTCGAAGCGGAACGACCCGAGATCGGTGGTGACCACCGCTTCCAGGTCACCTGGTTGGGGAGACGCTGTCTGGGACCATGCGGGAAGAACAGAAAAAAGAAGAACCGGCGCAAGGAGGCGGAAGCATCGCATCGAATATCCATGCTATCTCCGAACTCCTGCTCCGTCCGGTGCGGCGAAGCCGTTTCCGGCCGAAGCGCAAGGCTGCACGCTAGAATGTAGAAGATGAAGTCAGGTCTTCTCTTCTTCGCGTTTGCTCTGGCTGCACTTGCAGCCTCTCCTGACAAGCCGCAGGTCCAGGCGAAACTGCTCGACCACAATGCATTTCTCTGCTCCAACTGCTTCTTCGGCGCGAGCACCTACTATTATTGTTTCGAAGCCGACGGCAAAGTCCTGATCGGCTATCAGAAGATTCCCACGCTCAACTGGGTGGACCCGGCGACGAATCGTCTCACGAAGGTTCACAAGTCCTGGGCCCCGTGGACCTCAGACGAGGAAGCGAAAACCATCCCGCTCCGGTACGACGACAAGTACATCTGGGTCACCCGGCCGGACGGCAAGTCAGTGAAATTGAAGCAGGACTACAAGACCGATATTTTCCTCAACAGCCGGCAATGCCGGGACGCCATCCGCAAAGACGCGGATAAGCCTGGCGCGGCAGACTGCCGCCGCAGACGAAACTTTTCAAGCATTGGAATTCCGGTTGCTGCAGGTTCTCCGGTCTGGTGTGGAATCGCCGCGGAGATGCAATCGTCCTCTTTGAAAGCCGCCCGAAAGATCACGCTCCAGGAACTGCTCCGGCCGCACCGCAAGGCGCTCGCGCTCGGGGTTCTGGCGGCCATCGGCGACGGCGTCGCCAATCTGCTCGATCCGGTTCCGCTGAAAATCGTTCTCGATAACGTACTGAAATCGAAATCCGGCGGGGGATGGCCCAACAGTCTCATCCTGACGATCGCGGGTCCGGACAAAATGGCGATCATCCGCGTGGCCGCCATCGCCGTTCTCGCGATTGCCTTATTCGGCGCGCTGTGTAAATACACCGAAAAGCTCCTGACCACCAGCGTCGGCCAGTGGGTGATGCACGACCTGCGGCAGACGCTTTACTTCCACATTCAGCGGCTGTCGCTCGCCTATCACGACCAGAAAAGCACGGGCGATCTCATCAGCACCGTCACCAGCGACATCGACGCCATCCAGAGCTTCATCACCTCCAGCGTTCTCGATGCCCTGATCGATGTCCTGACACTCACGGGCATGATCGCCGTGATGTTTTACATCAACTGGCGGTTCACGCTGATTGCGCTCTCCATCGCGCCTATCCTCGCGCTCGTCGTCTTCAGGTACACGCGCAGCATCCGCAAGGCGGCGCGCGAGGTGCGGAAAAAGGAAGGCGAGATCGTTTCCGTGATTCAGGAAGTGCTCTCATCCATGCGGGTAGTGAAGGCCTTCGCGCGCGAGGACTACGAGGTACATCGTCTCAAAGAAGAAAGCCTCGAAAATGTGGAGATCGCACTGCGCGCCCGCGGACTCAAGGCAAGACTCGCACCGCTCGTCGAGGTCATCGTGGCGGTCGGGACGGGCCTCGTGCTCTGGTTCGGCGCACGGATGGTGCTCACAGGCAGCCTCTCGGCGGGCTCGCTGGTTTTGTTCATCTGGTACCTCGGCAAGATGTACAAGCCGATGCAGGACCTTTCCCGGATGACCGACGCCTATTCGAAAGCCGCGATCGGACACGAGAGGATCCGTAAAATTCTCGAGCTTGAGGGCGAGGTCCGGGATCAGCCGGGCGCTCGCAAAGCGCCGAGGCTGAAAGGGGAGATCGAATTCGATCACCTCACTTTCGGATACGATCCGAAATCGCCGGCTCTCCAGGACGTCAGCTTCAAAATCAAGTCCGGCACGGTGGCGGCATTCGTTGGCCCGACCGGAGCGGGCAAGACGACCATCATCAGTCTGATTTCGCGGTTTTACGACCCGCTGTCCGGGTCGGTGAGGATCGATGGCCTCGACGTACGCCGGTACAAGCAGCGCTCGCTGCGGGAGCAGATCAGCGTCGTCCTGCAGGAGACCGTGCTTTTTCAGGGCTCGGTCTGGCAGAACATCGCGTACGGCAAGCCCGATGCGAGCCGCGCCGAAATTCTGAGAGCGGCCGAACTGGCGAATGCCAGCGAGTTCATCGAGAAATTACCGAACGGCTACGATACGCTCGTGGGTGAGCGCGGCGTGAGCCTTTCCGGCGGGCAGCGGCAGCGCATTGCGATCGCGCGCGCGGTCATTCGCAACACCCCGATTCTGATTCTGGATGAGCCGAGTTCCGGTCTCGATGCGGAATCCGAGAAGCTGGTCTTCGAGGCCCTCGACAGGCTGATGAAGGGGAAGACCTCGATCGTGATCGCACACCGCCTGTCGACAATCCGTTCGGCGGGCATGATCTTCGTGGTTCAGGATGGCCGTCTGGTGGAAAGCGGCACGCATGAAGCACTCGCCGCCGCGGGCGGACTCTATGCTGAGTTGTATGAAATCCAGTTCGGCGCGCGCAAATAATTCGCGCCACTGCTTACGTGAGGCCCATCCGTTTGGCTTCCTGATGAGCAGCCGTGCGAATGGACGCCAGCGGATTCGGTGCGATCTTCCATCGCTGCTGGCGAATTGCCTCCTGAATGGCCGGGGTCATCGCCTCCGGCATCTGGACCACATCACGCACGAATGCCGCCCACTGCTCGGAATCCGGCGGCCACTGGCTGGCAGCCTCAATTTCGGGATAGAACGGCGGCTTTTGCGCGCTTCGGGTTGGAACGTATGTCCGGCTCGGCGGGACTGACGGATAGTTCGGACCGCGATACCGCTTAGCCACGTTTACGCCTCACTCTTTTTTTTGTTGTCGAAATCATCAATATCCGGGCTCGGTGCTCCTGGATTCAGGCGCCACTTGCATGCTGGTGGGGTATTTTCGTTGCCTCCTTTAATTATTTCACAGGCGGGAAGGCTGCACAAACCGGAACGTCCTGGCCCGGACATCTGCCGTCAGGTCGGCAGGATATCCGCAAACGCGAAGCCATCGCGCTCGATTTTTTCGCCCACTTCGATCGGAATGGGACTGGAGAAGACCGGAGCATCATACACGAATGTATGGAATTCTCCATTTTCTCCGCAGGGATCAATTCCGGAAGGAAGGCTCCGGAGGAACTCCAGATCGTACTCGCGGCCGGCATACGAACCATCGAGTTTCGCGAGATCGATGCAGACGACTTTTGCCTTTACGCCCGAGGTCACGAGGTCGCGGGCGAGTTCTCCGGTCGGCATCTGCCAGAGAGGGAACAGCGGCCGAAGTCCTGTCGGCTCCAGTTGCCGCTCGCGATAGTCGCGGATGTCCTGCAGAAACAAATCTCCGAAGGCCACAGCGTCGATTCCCTCGGCCACCGCGCGCCGGCACGCGTCCGCAATGGCTGTCTCCCAAGCGCCGTTCGGGCAGGGCCAGGGGAGATCGGCCGGCCAGAGCGGCAGTCCGGCGCGCCCTGCCTGCGCGGCCGCCAGCTCGCGCCTGACGGAGTGCATGGCTACGCGATTCAGAGCGCCGTTGAAAGTGGTGAGCAGAGCGGCAATTTCCACGTTCCCGCGCTGCCGGAGCAGGTGCAGCGCCCAGACGCTGTCTTTGCCGCTGCTCCACGACAGAAGGATGCGGCCGGATGCTTCGGACTCAGGCATCACCAGGCTTTTCTCAGCTCGAACACCCCGTCCGATTGGAGCAGATCGAAGCGGTACACCTCACCCTCGAACAGGACTTCGTTGGCCCGGATCTCGCCCAGGTCCTCGCTGGAAAGCGCCCCGAGAAGCCGCCCGGGTATCACATCGGGAGCATCAAACGGACCGCTGGCTGCAACGCCTGCCTCTGCTCTCATTTCCCGGTACTGTCCTTTTGCCAGCGGATAGATGGAAATCAGCATAGTGGCGCCGGCAGGCAGCGTCGAAGCCGGGATCCAGCCGGGCTGCAATGCCCGCTCCGCAGTATAACAGCGCAGCACCCCAGGGATTTCCGCAATGCGCTGTATGCCAGGAAAATCACGTGGCGCCAATCAGGCACGACAGGGATAGAAATTGGATAAAAATCACATCCCTTATCGGATATTAACCCGAAATTCCGTATGTATTGTGGAGTCCATTTTGCACTAACCAGGGAGCATTTCTTTACCCGAGTTTTATGACCCTTTGAGTAAGCTCGGACTGTGGTGTGGTGGGAAATCTTCATTGCCGTCAGCCTGCTGCTGGCACTAGTAATAGCGGTCGCCGCCATACTCCTCGCGTGCAGCGAGCGCGGCACGCGCTGATCCGGCCTCACGGGCCCTCCGCTTCTTTCACGGCAGGGCTGCGAATGCGCCGCGCCCGGTAAAATCCAACCCTCCCCGTCGCATAAACCGAAAAGTTCTTTGCTGCGCGACAGATCCGCGATTCACCCTGCTTCGGGCATGCTATTGTCAGCCGATATATAGCGCAATGTTATGTGTGTTTCAATACTATTTTTGACAATTTTGAAAAACAGGGTTCCAGCAACCGAAAAACTTTGATGCTGTCCACCGCGCGGCCGGCGGGCGCGTCGATACTCTGAGCATGAAAAGACTCGTGCTTGCAGTACTCCTCGCTCTCGCCACAATGGCTGCCACAGTGGTCGCTGATCCGCCTTCGCCGACGTGCGGCGGAAACTGCCCGCATGTGAGATAAGATAGCCTTCGACTGGCTACTTCTTCACAACTGCTGCAAACCGTTCTCTGGCGAGCATCGATCGCCCTCGAGGTGATCCTGCTCGCCAAAGTTCTTTTCGGGTTTCGACGTTTCCGCTGGTTTGCCATCGCGCTGGCCGCCATGCTGGCGCAGGATCTCACCCTTCTCCCCCTCCAAAACGGATCAGTCACCTATTTCACCGTCTGGGTCGCCGGATTTACAGTTGTCTTGTTCTGTTTCGCTGCCGCTTCCATCGAGGCATTTCAGGAATTGCTCTCGGCTTATCACGGAATCGGACGAATTTTGACCTGGATCGTGGCCTTTGCCCTGATAACAGGCTTTCTGGCCATGTTTCTCTCGGCGCCAGCCGACGTCAGGAGCTTCCGCTCGACCGATCGCATCCTGGCGCTGGCG
>CAZXCO010000921.1:0-3896 GCA_964639095.1 uncultured Solibacteraceae bacterium | reverse complement strand
GAGCGCGGCCGGGCGGCAGGCGACGATTCACTACGATCTGGAGAAGAACAAGCTGTACCGGCAGGCGGCGAAATCGGCCAAGAACGGTCCGGTGAATGCGGATGGCACGTTTTCGTTCGCCGGCATCGACGACCAGTACTTTGCCGCGGCGTTCCTGCCGCCGCCGAACGTCGCCCTGCAGACGACCACGTACCAGGACACGGTGGCGTCGCCGGTCAACAGCTCGCCGGAGCCCTATCCGGGAGTGGCGGTGGGCGGCGCGGCGCGGAATCAGTTCGGAATCTATCTCGGCCCGAAGGAGATCTCGGCGCTGCATCTGGTCAATCCCAAGCTCGATGGCATTGTCGACTGGGGGTGGTTCGGCATTGTGGCCAAACCGCTGTTCCTCGTGCTGCATTTCCTGAACAACCAGTTCGTTCATAACTACGGCTGGTCGATCGTGATTCTCACGATCATCATCAACATGGCGCTGTTCCCGCTGAAGCTGACGCAGCTCAAGTCGTCGCGGAAGATGCAGGCGTTGCAGCCGGAGATGACCAGGCTGAACGAGAAGTACAAGGGCATCAGCATGAGCGATCCCCGGGCCGCCAACAAGCAGCAGGAGATGATGGATCTCTACAAGAAGCATGGTGTGAATCCGGTGGGTGGCTGCATTCCGATGCTCATCCAGTTGCCGTTCATCTATGCCTTCTACAAGGTGCTCGATGTTTCGATCGAGCTCCGGCACGCGCCCTGGCTCTGGGTCAGCGATCTTTCGCAGCATGAGCAGTTCGGCATTCACTTTCTGCCGCTCATCATGGTTGTCACCAGCTACGCGCTGCAGCGGATGACGCCGACGCAGGCGATGGGCGACGCGACGCAGCAGAAAATGATGCAGTTTATGCCGCTCCTCTATCTCTTCTTCTTCTGGTCTCTGTCGAGCGGAGTGGTGTTATACTGGCTCACTGGCAACCTGGTCGGCGTTGCCCAGCAGTGGTTTTTCAACAAGACAGCGGGTCCGGTCGAGCTGGCTACTGTGAAGAAAACAATCGCAAAGGACGGCAGGAAGAGGGCTTGACTCCCAAGTATTCGGTTCAAGAAACGGGTCCCCGGATCGAGCAGTTCCTGCGTCAGATCATCGCCAACGGCAACTTCGAACTCGACTTCACGATCGAACCGGGCGACGACAGCCACGCCGACTTCGAAAACCCCGATATCATTGTCAAATTCACCGGTCCGGATGTGGACCTGCTGCTGGCGAACCGGGCGGAGTTCCTGCTTGCTCTGGAACTCGTTACGCAGGAGGCGCTGCGGCTGCACTCCGACGACCATTCGCGCATTTCCTTCGACGCAAACGATTACCGTGCGCTGCGGATCGAGGAGCTTCGCATCAGCGCCAGCGCGGCGGCCGAAAAGGTCAAACACACGGGCACGCCCTTCCGGTTCAATCCGATGAACAGCCGCGAACGCCGCGTCCTGCACATCGCGCTGCGGAACGAGACGGAGTTGCGCAGCGAGAGCGCGGGGACCGGGCCGTACCGGCACGTCGTGATTTACCCGGCGGGAATGCCATCGCTCCCGGATGTTCCACCGCCGCCCTCGCACGAACGCTACCGCCGGCTGGACGATCGCCCCAGCGAGCGCGGCCCGAGACCAGGCGGCAGGGGAGACCGGCGTGGCGGTCCCGCGGGACGAGGCGACCGCCGTCCCGGACGCCGCCCCCGCTGATCTCATCCGGTTCTTCGCTCCGGATGCCGGCCGGAGGCCCCGACTGCAAGGCAGCAGTGTTGGCCCGCGCATGAAGTTCCAGGACACCATCGCCGCGATCTCTACGCCGCCCGGACGCGGAGGCATCGGCGTCGCAAGACTCTCGGGTCCGCGTTCGGTGGCGATCGCGAGCGCCATTGTGAATCTCAGGGGTGAACTGCGCCCCTGGCGGGCGACCCTCGGCGAACTTCTCGACGACGACGGCTGCGCTGTGGACGAAGTGATCGTCACCTGCTTCACGGCTCCCCAGTCATACACCGCGGAAAATGTCGTCGAAATCTCGTGCCACGGCGCACCGGTCATTCTCCGGCACTGCCTGGACCGGGCCGTGCGCGCGGGGGCGCGCCTCGCCGAGCCAGGCGAGTTCACGCTCCGCGCTTTTCTGAACGGGCGTATTGATCTGCTTCAGGCCGAGGCCGTGCGCGACCTCATTGAAGCCACAACTCTCTATCAGGCCCGTATCGCGGCCCAGCAGACGCAGGGCTCGATCTCGCGCCGCCTGGCGCCCATCAAATCGCAACTGCTCGAATTGATTGCGCTGCTCGAAGCGGGCATCGATTTCGCCGAGGATGATATCAGCGTCGCTCCGCCGGCGGAGATTCTGCGCCGGCTGCACCCGATCCTCGATCAAACGTGCGCGCTTGTGCGGAGCTTCCGTTACGGGAACCTGGTCCGCTCCGGCTTTTCGCTCGCGATCGTGGGCCCGCCGAACGCGGGCAAGAGCAGTCTTTTTAACCGGCTCCTCGATCAGGAGCGCGCGATTGTCACGCCGGTGCCCGGCACCACACGCGACACCGTATCCGAAACGGCGGAATTCTCCGGAATTCCCCTGCGACTGGTCGATACGGCGGGCATTCGCGAGACGTCCGAACCGGTCGAGCGGCTCGGCATCGAGCGCAGCTTCGTGGCTATGTCGGATGCGGACCTGACCATCGTCGTCGTTGACGGCGTTTCGGACCGCCCGGAGGACACCGGGGGCCTCATCGCCAAGGCGCGTGAGCAGGGCCGGTTTCTTGTGGTCGCGAATAAGTGCGATTTGCCGTATTTCCGGCCTCCCGCCGATACGGCGCTCCACGTCTCGGCGCTTACGGGAGAAGGGATCGGCGAGCTCCGCAATGCCATTCTCGATCAACTGGCTCCGCGGGGAGAACTGGAGCTGCAGGGCGGATTCATCACCAGCATGCGTCAGGAAAATCTGCTTTCTGAAGCGCTGAGCATGCTGGAAAAGGCCGAACAAGCGGCTCAGGCGGCAATTCCGCACGAATTTCTGATTTTGGACCTCTATTGTGCGTTAAATCCCATTGATACCCTCACGGGCGCGACCACAGCCGACGATATTCTCAATCGGATATTTGCGACATTTTGCATTGGCAAATAGGATATGTTACGAATCGGTACATGCCGTATCGGGCGGGCGGGAATCCTGCATCGGATAAAACTGATATACCGGCTAGGTCATTTGATGAGATAGGGATAGTCACTTTTGTTCTAGACAAAAAAGGAGATATCATCCTATGGGACCAAAGGGCAATATCGGTGATTGGCATTTCAGATTCAGAGGCCGCTGGCGGAACATTACATAAAACGCCACCGCTTCCGGGCGATCCGGAGCGATGGAAAGAGGAGGCGGCGCGCGTCCTTGCGGGGCTGCCACCGCGAAATTTCGAAATTCTCTGGAATTTTCCGGAAGGGCCACCCGTTTTTCTGACGTGTTCATGTTCCGCGCTACGAAATTCCGCGGGAAATGTGGAGAATGCGTTGTGCGTGGCCACGCGGGACCACACGCGCGAATGGATGGCGGATCGGGTGCTTGAGAGAAGGGAAATTTCCCGATTTCTCCATGACACGCTTTCGCAGGATCTGGCGGCCCTCCTGCTTGCGACGGTGCGGTTCGGCCCTGCGTCGCCTGACCATCCGTGGCGCGAGGCGGCTGTTGCGGCGCGGGAACTGGCCGACCGTTGTTGCCGGGGAGTGCAGGCGATCGAGTGTATGCTGGCGCCGGCGGCGGCGCCACCTGAGGGCGGCCTGGAGGCGTCGCTCGAGCAGTACGCGGCCTGGGTGCGCGTGCGAACCGGCCTGACTGTAATTCTCGATCTCGACCCCGTTTCCGAATTCATCGGGAGCGAGGCCGGAGCGCTTCTCTTTATGGC
>CAZXCO010000920.1:0-4501 GCA_964639095.1 uncultured Solibacteraceae bacterium | reverse complement strand
ATCGGAAACGGTCTGGGAATGATCGTTCGACGCGGATTCAAGCAGCCGCCCTCTTATCATGTGGACCGATTGCGTACCGCTCCGGTCGGGCACTTCTATGATGTGATCTCGAACGGCTACGGCGCCATGCTGAACTATGCAGCGCAGGTCGAGCCGCGCGACCGGTGGGCCATCATTGCTTACATTCGGGCGCTTCAATACAGCGAAGACGCAAATGTCAACGATCTGCCGGCGGAGGCCCGGGCGAAGGTTCCGGCCGCCGGTGCGGCGCCCTCGCAGGCTGTGGCCACGGCGGAGAAGAATGAGCCGCTCGTGCCGGCCGATTCGGACTTTGAGGACTTTCCGGCCAAACCCGCGACCCCGTCCGGCGTTCCCGGCGCACACGGCGCCGGCGCGGTGCCGGGGAAACAACCCGAAAGACAATGACGACGACCGAACAAAGTTACGCAACATCCCCGCAGCTGGCTGAGAGGCTTAAAAAATACCAGCACATCGCAACGTTCATCGGGCTGATTTTCCTCGCACTGACGCTTGTGGGTTATTTCACCGAAGGAACCCAGCAGTTCCTGCGCTCCTATCTCGTGGGCTTCTTCTTCTGGTTCGGCATGGGCATGGGATGCCTTGTGCTCCTGATGATTCACCACGTTTCGGGCGGCGCGTGGGGCGTGATGATCCGGCGGCCGCTCGAGGCCGGTACGCGAAGCATCTACTTGTTCTGGCTCGGCTTCCTCCCGCTGCTGCTTCTTTCCCCGAAGCTTTACGTCTGGGCGAATGCAGCGCACGCAACCGACAAGTTTGTCGAGGCCAAGCATCTTTACCTCAATCTGCCGTTTGCCTGGATCCGGTGGGTGTTCTACGGGATCGTCTGGCTGGGACTGACGTATCTTCTGAACAAGTGGTCGAAGCTTGAGGATGAGACGCGATCGATGAACTGGTCGCGGAAAATCGAAAAGCTGGCCGCTCCGGGAATCGTCGCTTATTTCTACACCATCGGGCTGTGCTCGATCGATTATCTGATGTCACTTGACATCACCTGGTCGTCCACGGTTTACGGGTTTCTGATCGCGTCCGGGCAGGCGATGGGGGCGATGGCGTTCGTGGTCGCGATCCTCGTGCTTTGCGCACAATATGCGCCCATCGACGAGGCGTTGACGAAAAAGCACCTGCACGATCTGGGCAAACTGATGCTCGCCCTGGTGATGTTCTGGGCGTACATGTCGTTCTCGCAGTTGCTGATCATCTACTCGGGCAATCTGCCCGAAGAGGTAAGCTGGTACGTGCGGCGGTTTAATGGCGGCTGGGGATGGGTTGGGCTGATCATTCTGCTCTTCCATTTCACGCTTCCCTTCTGCCTCCTGCTCTCGCAATCGCTCAAGAAGAACCCGAAAACCATTTCCGCGATAGCCATTTTTATCGTGTGCATCCGGATGGTGGACGCCTTCTGGCTCGTAGAGCCGAACTTCACCAATCTGAGCCACCCCGCATTTGCGATCTCGTGGCTTGATATTACGGCGCCCCTCGGGTTCGGCGGATTGTGGCTGGCAATGTTCTTCCGGACCCTGCCGACGCGGCCGTTGCTTCCGCTTGGGACGCCGGATCTTCAGAAGGCTTTGAATCATGGCAGACACTAGGAATCCGAACGGCGGCAGGGCTCACGATCCCGGACACGAGCTCGGCGAGGGTCATATCCGTCCCGACGTCAACCCCGAGGTTTCGCACGAGCGGCGGGATGTCAATGTATTTCAGATCTCGGCATTTGGCATTGGGCTTCTGCTGGGCTGCATTGTCGTGGTATTCGCCATGTGGGCGCTCTTTGATTACCTGTTCTCGCGGGAAGACGCGAAGAATGCGAGGAATCCCGCCGCGGCCATGATGAACGAGCGGCAGACGCAGCCGCCGGCTCCGCGCCTGCAGGCAAATCCGAGGGTCGAGCTCAAGGACATGCGCTCGGATGAGGAGACGATTTTGAACAGCTACGGCTGGGTCGATCCCGGTAAAGGGATCGTGCGCATTCCCATCGACCAGGCAATCGATATGGTGGCCGCGAAGGGACTGCCGTCGAGGCCCAGTCCGACGGGTATGGACAACGACGGCTATCGAATGATTCCGGAGGACTCAAGCAGCGGGAGGACGCGGGAAAAAATCTCGCAGTAAGCACGCGTTTGCAGTGAGACGGATTTTGCAATGAAGAAACTGCTGTACATTTCGGTTGCGTTGACGGTGTTGGCCGCGGCGGCGTTCGCGGATGACGTCCCGGGCGGTAATGCCGAGCCGACGGTGAATGCCGCACGGACGGCTCCGGTCACCGATCTCCTCAATATGAGGGGCGTCGACCGGCCAAGCGCACTGACCGGCGTCACCATCGAGCAGAAGCTGAATTCTCAGTTGCCGCTCGACGCCACGTTCCGGGATGAACACGGACAGACGGTCAGGCTGGGGCAGTACTTCGGCAAGCGGCCGGTTGTGCTGGCGCTCGTTTACTACGATTGTCCGATGCTCTGCACGCAGATCCTGAACGGCATGACGCGGGCCGCCAAAGTCCTGACGTTCAAGCCGGGTCAGGACTACGAGATCGTCGCCATCAGTTTCGATGCGCGTGAGACGCCCAAAGACGCGCTGGCGAAAAAAGCGGTTTACATGAAGGATTACGGTCACCGCGAGACGGCCAACGGGTGGCATTTTCTGACCGGCAACGAGGACTCGATCAAACGAGTGACCGATGCGGTCGGATTCCGGTACAAGTGGGATGTCTATACCGCGACCTTTGCGCATGCGAGCGCGATTTACATCCTGACACCGGAAGGGAAGCTTTCAAAATATTTTTACGGCATCGACTATTCGCCGAAGGAAATGCGGCTCGCGCTGGTGGACGCGTCGGAGCACAGAATCGGGAATCCGGTGGATCAGGTTCTCCTGTTCTGCTATCACTTCGATCCGACTTCGGGAAAGTACACATTTGCAGCAATGGAACTGCTGCGTGCGGCGGGAGCGGCGACGGTGCTGATGCTGGGGGGACTTGTATTCGTTATGGTGCGAAAAGACAGGCAGAAAGGGAAACGAGCCGCTTAACCAACTATGGGAGAAAAGAGTTTCCAGCTTTTTCCGGAAGCGGCGTCGTCGATCGCCGGTCAGGTAGACGGGCTGTACGCGTACCTGGTGGTGGTCAGTGCCTTCTTCTCACTGCTCATCGCGTTTCTCATTGTTTTCTTTGCGGTCAAGTACCGGCGGCGGAGCGATGAAATCCCCGCCCCGATGGACGAGCACAGTATCGGGGGCATGGTCCTCGAAATTGTGTGGTCGATCATTCCGCTGGGCCTCTCGATGGTCATGTTCGGGTGGGGCGCCAGCATCTTCTTTACCGAATCCCGGCCGCCGGCGGACGCGCTGAACATCTACGTCACCGGCAAACAGTGGATGTGGAAGGTGCAGCACAACGAAGGCGCGCGCGAGATCAACCAGCTGCACATTCCGGTGAACCGCGATATCCGCCTGACTCTGACATCGGAAGATGTCATTCACGATTTCTACGTGCCCGCTTTCCGGACCAAGACCGACGTGCTTCCGGGCAAGTACACCACTGAGTGGTTCCGGCCCACAAAGGTGGGTGAGTATCATCTCTTCTGCGCCGAGTATTGCGGAACCAAGCATTCCGGGATGGTCGGGACGATTTACGTCATGAGTGAGCAGGACTACAACGCCTGGCTTGCGGCAGGGAGCGGCGAGGGCTCGATGGCGGAGCAGGGACAGGCCCTGTTCAATCAACTCGGTTGCGCCACTTGTCACGCGAGCGCAATCAACAAGGAGAATGGACGCTGTCCGAACCTGAACGGCGTGTATGGGACGACAGTCCAGCTGAAGGACGGAACGAGAATCAAGGCGGATGAATCCTATATCCGTGAGTCGGTGCTCTACCCGCAGGCGAAGATTGTCGCCGGATATGACGACATCATGCCCACGTTCAAGGGGCTGATATCGGAGGACGGCCTGGTGAAGCTGGTCGAGTACGTCAAGTCTCTGGGACCGAAGAATGGAGCGCAGACACCCGCTGCGCCCGCGCCGGTCGAGACCAGCGCGTCTCAGCCGAAGACTCCCGCGCAGGACAGGACGAGCCCGCAGGCAGGGTCGGTACAGGGAAATCGGTAAGTTGCAAGGACTATCTGTATGATTACGGCGACTCCTCAAGTAGAAACGAAAAAGAACTACCTCAACAAAACAGAAGGGCTGAAGAGCTGGCTGCTGACGCACGATCACAAGCGGATCGCGATCCTTTACCTGCTCGGCATTACGTTCTTTTTCGCGTTGGGCGGGTTGTTCGCGGTGATGATTCGTCTGGAGCTGGCCACGCCGGCCGGCGATCTGGTGGACTCCAACACGTACAACAAGTTGTTCACGATGCACGGCATCATCATGGTGTTCCTGTTCCTGGTTCCCTCGATTCCGGCCGTGCTCGGTAACTTTCTGATTCCGCTGATGATCGGCGCGCGGGACGTGGCGTTTCCCA
>CAZXCO010000919.1:0-8175 GCA_964639095.1 uncultured Solibacteraceae bacterium | reverse complement strand
CGCTCATCGCTCAGGCTCTCGGGTGGCGCCGGTCCAATGTCTCACGCAGGCGCGAGCGGACCACATGGGTATAAATTTCTGTCGTTGAAAGATCGGAATGGCCAAGCATCGTTTGCACGCTTCGGAGATCGGCTCCGCCTTCCAGAAGATGGGTCGCGAAAGTATGCCGCAGCACGTGCGGGGAAAGGTGATGGAAGATACCGGCTTTCTTCCCGTTCAGCTTGATGCTGGTCCAGAACGCCTGCCGGGTCATCGGTCCTCCCCGGGCTGTCACGAAAAGCCAGGGACTGGCCTTCCCTTTCAGCAATTGGGGGCGCGCGCGACTCACGTAATCCGCTACTGCGCGCAGGGCACCCGGGTGAACGGGAATCAGACGCTGCTTGTTCCCCTTCCCTGTGACGCGAACAACTCCCAGACCCGCATCCAGACTGGAAAGCCGGATCTGGATCAATTCAGTAACGCGAATGCCGGTCGCATAAAGGAGTTCCAGCATCGCCCGGTCCCGCAACCCATTCGGCTTCTCACCATCCGGAGCCGCAATCAGGCTTTCCACCTGTTCCCGATTCAGGAATTTCGGAATCGTCCTCCATTGTTTGGGTGTGGAGAGATGCTCGGTCGGATCCGCAGCAATCTGCCCCTCCCCCAGCAGAAAATGATAATAGCGTCGGATTGCGCTGAGATGCCGGGCAATGGAACGGCTGCTTAAGTTCTTTTTATACAGATAATTGAGATAGGATTGCAGAACTTCGGTCTCAGGTATTCGGCCAGCAGTCAGAGGCTCGGCGAAAGCCCGGAAAGCTGCGAGGTCCCGGGTGTAGGCATCGAGGGAGTTCAGCGAAAGCCCCTTCTCCATACGACAGAACGTGAGAAAAGCACGAATGCCCCGGGAGATCGATGATTCGGCCGTTGATCCCAGTTCCGCCATTTCGGGCGTTCCCCTTTCGTGCAATGATACAATACCCGCAAAAATGTTTAAATCAATTCCGGCGGAATGGTGGGCGCTCGCCGGAACCTGCTGTCTCGCGCGAGGGCACTGAAGAGTCGTGGCAAGCTCAACGGCGAAGAAAGTGATCGTGCGGCGGTTCGATCGAGAGAATCTCGCCGGTTTTGTCAATCCTTCCAGCTATTTACAGCCAACAGCTCTGGAGTTGCTGAAACCCGACGGGTCGCTCATTCTGCTCCCTTATGACGAAGTCCGGAGCGTATGTTTTGTGAAGGATTTCGACGCGGAAGCCGAGTCCCGTAAAATTTTTATGACGCGCCCGAAACTCGAGGGAATTTGGGTCCGCATGTGCTTCCGGGACGGAGAAATTCTGGACGGAATCCTCCCAAACAATCTGCTTTTGTGGGAGGCCGCCGGCTTCACCGTGACGCCGCCGGAATCGGATGCGAACAACCAGCGCGTCTTCGTGCCTCGCCTGGCGCTGAAGAGTATTCAGGTTCTGGGAGTCGTCGGCAGCCCCCTGCGCGACAAACGAAAGAAGAAGTCCGCGCCCGACCAGCCGACACTGTTCTGACGGGCGAGATCAGACCGCGAGCATTCCGCGGTATCGCATTTCCTTCAGGGAGAACCTGGCTCGGATCGAGAACTGGTCAGCAATCATACTGAACAAGACTTCCTTGTCGGCGGCCGTCAGCGGCATAAGTTCCTTCAGGAACCCGAAGATCACTTCCGTGCCGCCATGAATCGCCGCGACGCTCCCCGCGTCGACGGAGTCCTTCCCACGGACCAGGGTGGCCAGCAGATTCTGCTGATTGAGTGGCTTGGTTCCGGGCCCCCATGGAATGATCTTAATCCCTATCACATAATGATTTGCGAAATCAGACGGAAAGTGCGACTTGAGCGCTTCCAGCAGAGGTGCGGCGCTTTCCCAGACCACCGTCGCTTCCTGTACCTTCACGACCGGCTCAGGGCCGTTGCCCCTGCCGCCCCTCCGGCCGCCGGCTACCTCGGGATCAAACGGTTGGAGGCTGCCATGGTCCCGGCGCGGCTTGGGCAGGACCCTCGCCTTGGTGGCCCATGGAGAGTTCGTCACCAGTTCGAGAACCTGGTCGGTCGTCCATGAAGAGGGCTCCTCGTTCTTCCAGAAAGCGGAACCAGCGGCCAGCCTCCAGGCCGACGCGAGCGACAGGCTGCCGGACGCGGCGAGAAGGAATCCCCGCCGCGTCGAGACGGCGGACCGGTTTCGCAGAATGTCCATACTTCAATTTACTGCCGCCGCCGGGATGCGGCGTGGGGTCCCGCGCACAGCAATCTGGAAAACCGTGAGTTTCCCCTGTACACAAACGGAGAATGTTAATGTACTATTGATGGAATCAACGCTTGCCCCTACTTCCCTCCCAGGCTAGATTTGAATCCGGTGTCTCCAACTCCTAACGCCAACTCCTCCAGCAGAGTCGTATTGGTTGTCGATGACGAACCCGACGTTCTCCGTCTTCTGAAATCGATCCTCACGGAAGAAGGATATGAGGTCATCGCAGCCGGAAATGCGGACAGCGCCATCAAGGCCTTCGAGCGCCTGTCCCGGCCTCCCGACCTTGTCCTCACTGACGTCGTGATGCCGGGAATGAGCGGCCCCATGCTGGTCGACCGCCTGCTGGCGTTGGAGCCCACGCTCAAGGTTCTCTTCATGTCCGCCTTCGACGACCGCCAGGTCGTGCAGCGATATGTCGTCGAAAAGGGTTTTCGTGTGATATCCAAACCTTTTACCGTTAAAGGTTTGCGGTCGACAATTCAGGCAACGCTTTCCGGCGTGCAGCCGGAGAAGCCCGGGGGCACGTCACACTGAAACCGAAAGACCTTCAAGCCCGCCGCTGGTTCGTATCGGGGCGGGTGCAGGGTGTCGGGTTTCGCTGGTTCGTGCAACAATCCGCCAACACCATCGGGCTGCGAGGCTGGGTCCGGAACGAAGACGACGGCCGGGTGCAGGTTTATGCCGTGGGCTCCGCTGAAGCACTGAACCGGCTGGCGGGCCTTCTTCACAAAGGACCGCGCATGGCGGAAGTGCGCGGAGTTGAAGAACAGGAAGCTCCCGTGCAACAATTGAGTTCCTTTCGGACGGAGTAACCCGCTGCCTTGAACCATCTGAAAAAACTGATCCGCGAGATTCCGGACTTCCCCAAAGCCGGGATCCTTTTCTACGACATCACAACGCTTCTGAAGGACCCCGACGGATTTCGTGGCACGATCGACGGATTGAAGAGCCAGTTTGCCGATGTGGGGGTGGACCTCATTCTCGGAATTGAAGCGCGTGGCTTCATCTTCGCTCCCGCACTCGCCTACGCCCTGGGCGCAGGCTTCGTGCCCGTGCGCAAGCCAAAAAAGCTGCCGGCCGAATGCGCCAGCGTCACCTATGACCTCGAATACGGCTCGGACACGCTCGAGGTCCACAAGGACGCGATTCCTGACGGCAGCCGCGTGCTCATTGTCGACGATCTTCTGGCCACGGGAGGTACCGCAAAGGCAGCTGCTCAACTGGTTGAAGATTTGGGCGGAACTGTTGCAGGTACAGCCTTTGTCGTCGAACTGACCTTCCTCGGAGGACGCCGGAAGCTCAACGGCTATAACGTCTTTTCCCTGCTTCAGTACGACAAATGAAAAAAGGTGCGCCGGTGCAAGCCACCCGGGTTGCACGGGTCCCCGCATTTGCAAAGCTGAATCTCGGACTTCGAGTCCTCTACAAACGGCCGGACGGATTTCACGAGCTTCGAACGGTCTTCCAGACCATCTCACTCGCGGATCGCCTGGACATCTCCTTCACTCCGGCTCGCACCACGCGCATTGTCGTGGAAGGGACCCCGGAGATTCCGGAAAACCTGGTGGAGCGCGCCGCTCGTCTGGCAATGGAAGATCTTTCCATTCATGGAGATGTGAGATTTTGTCTGAAGAAAAACATCCCGGCGGGGGCGGGTTTGGGCGGCGGCTCTTCAGATGCGGCAGCGGTGCTTCTCGCGCTTCCGGTCCTCGCCGGGAAAACCGCGCCGCCCGAGCGCCTCGGGAGTCTCGCCGCACGGCTCGGAAGCGACGTGCCCTTCTTCCTGCGGGGCGGGGCGGCACTTGGGCTGGGCAGGGGCGAGGAACTCTATCCGCTCCCCCCTTTCCCGGCGGTACAGGCCCTGCTGGTGACGCCGGACATCCACTCCTCCACAGTTCAGGCATACCAGGATCTCTCGCCGAGATTGACATCGATTTCGTTACAAAATAAACTAAATAGTTTCCAGCAAGAGGTTTGGCGGCTCGGCACGAACGGTGGGATTCCCGTCGACGGCAACGATTTTGAGGAAGTTGTCTTCGCCCGGCACCCGGAACTCAGGCGGATCAAAGAACAGCTTCAGCGGTTTGGCGCGAAACCTGCGGCAATGACTGGCAGTGGATCTGCTGTGTTCGGTATTTTCGAAAAAGCCACCGATCTGAAGCGCGCGGCAAAATCATTCCCGGATAGAGCAGTGTTCCCCGTTTCGTTTGTCAGCAGTGCGCAGTACCGTTCCGCCTGGAGGCGGGCGCTCAAACTCCACGTTGAAGGTACCCAATGGCCTCCCCGAAGCCTGTACGCCCGAAACCCGTCCGCGCGATGAATCCCGATCGCATCAAAATCTTCACCGGCAGCGCGAACCCCTCACTGGCGGAAGAAATGTGCCAGCAGTTGGGTCTCGAGCTTGGACTCGCGAAGCTCAAGCGCTTCTCCGACGGCGAAATCAATCTTCAGATTCTCGAGAACGTCCGCGGGGCTGATTGCTTCGTCGTTCAGCCAACCTGCATGCCGGTGGATTCGCACCTGATGGAACTGCTGGTGATGATCCACGCGCTCAAGCTGTCGTCGGCGGAACGGATTACCGCAGTGTTACCCTATTATGGATACGGTCGTCAGGATCGAAAGGATAAGCCGCGAGTGCCTATTTCGGCGAAACTCGTGGCCTCCCTGCTGGAGACGGCAGGGGCCGACCGGATCATGGCTCTGGACCTGCATGCGGCGCAGATTCAGGGTTTCTTCGATAAGCCGGTGGATCATTTGTTCTTCCGCCCGGTGACCATCGATCATTTCAAGCCGCAGAACATTCCCGATCTCACGGTGGTTTCGCCGGATGCAGGGGGTGTGGAGCGGGCCCGGTCGGTCGCCAAGCGCCTCAATGCGCCGCTGGCGATCATCGACAAGCGCCGGGAAGAAGCGAACGTCGCCGAGGTCATGAATGTGATCGGTGATGTAAAGGGCCAGAACTGCCTGATTGTGGATGATTTGATCGACACAGCGGGAACTCTGGTGAAGGGTGCGGACGCGTTGTTCGAGCACGGAGCGCTGAGCGTTACGGCTTGTGCGACGCATGCGGTGCTTTCGGGTCCGGCGGTCGAGCGGATTCGGGAGTCGAGGATTCAGGAAGTGATCGTTTCCAACTCGATTCCCTTGTCGAAAGAGGCCATGAGTTGCGGGAAGATCCGGGCGTTGTCGGTGGCGCCGTTGCTGGCGCGGGCCGTGCAATCGATCCATGAAGAGACGTCGATCAGCGTACTGTTTTTATAGAAGTTGTCAACGCAACCCACGACTTGCCGGAACGGCAAAACGGACTTGCGTGAGGAGATGAGAAGTTGAGAATCGAAACGATAGTTGCAGCCGAAGCTCGGGAGAGCCGCGGCAAGAATGAAGCGCGGCGCCTTCGCGTGAGCGGCCGCATCCCGGCTGTTATTTACGGCGCATTTCAGGCCCCCCGCGCCGTAACCCTGAACCCGAAAGACATCCTGCGGATCATCCACAGCAAGACGGGCCACAACTCGATCTTCGACGTTGAGGTCTCGGGCGTCGAAAAGACCCCGGTCATCGTGGCGGATGAGCAATACCATCCGGTCAAAGGCACGTTGATGCACATCGACCTGAAGCGCATCGATCTGACGCGCAAGCTGCGGGTCGCCATTCCCGTGCACGTGACGGGCGACGCGAAGGGCGTCAAACAGCAGGGCGGCGTGCTCGATATCGTGACCAAGAACATCGAAATCGAGTGCATTCCGGACGACATTCCCGAGCGCTTCGACGTCGACGTAACCGAGCTGGTGATCGGGAACAATATCCGCGTGTCCGATCTGGCCGTCAAGGACGGGGTCCGCATTCTGACGGCTCCCGACGTCGTGATCGCGCACGTTGTCGGCATCAGGGAGGAAGCGGCGCCGGAGGCCGCGGGAGCAGTTGCGGCCGAGCCCGAAGTGGCGAAGAAGGGGAAGAAGGAAGAGGCAGCGCCAGCCGCCGGTGCGGCGGATAAAGGCAAGAAAAAATAACCGGGAATGTTCCTGGTGGCCGGTCTGGGCAATCCTGGCGAGGAGTATGCCGCGACCCCGCACAACATGGGGTTCCTCGTGGTGGACAGACTCGCGGCGCGTCATCAGATTCGCATGACGCGGAAGGAATGCCAGGCGCTGATCGGCCAGGGAACCATCGGTGGCAGAACCGTGCTTCTCGCCAAGCCACAGACGTATATGAATCTGAGCGGCGTCGCGATCAAGCCGCTCATGGAGAAGAACGGGATTCCTCCGTCGGATCTGATTCTCATCTATGATGAGCTCGATCTGCCGTGGGGTTCGCTCCGGATCCGGCCGAGCGGGTCGTCGGCGGGTCATAATGGCGTTACCGATGTGATCGCGAAAATCGGGACGCAGGAGTTTCCAAGGATCCGGCTGGGAGTGCATCCCGGCCGTCCCTTGCCGGGCGCAAATGGTGAAGGCGCCGTTCCGGGCCTTCAGAAAAAGCCGGGCAAGGATTACCTGCTGTCGCGTATGACGCGGCGGCAAACTGAAAGTCTGGATGCGTTCGTCGACCTTGCGGCCGACGCGGCGGAATCCATAATTGCCGAAGGCGTCGAAATGTCCATGACGAAATTCAATCGTCGCGCCCAGGGCTGAACACCAGAGGAAGAATGAGAGTCTACGAAAATCTGTTCATCGTCAAACCCGATGCAACAGAAGAAGAGATCGACCATCTCGTCGAGCAGATGAGCAAGAGCGTCACCACAGCCGGTGGCACGATTGACAAGGTCGATAAGTGGGGAAAGCGGCGGCTCGCCTATCGCGTCGAAAAGCATCGCGAAGGCAGCTACGTGCTGATGCAGTTCACAGCCGAGCCGGGAACCGTACATGAATTCGAACGCCGCCTGCGCGTGCAGGATGCGGTGATCAAGTTCCTGACGGTCCGGATCGATGAGACTCTGAAGCGTCTCGAAAAGAGGAAGAAGGAGCGCGAAAAGCGCGCGCACCGGCGGCCGCAGGCGGCTGCTCCTCAGCCCTCGCTGGCCCAGCAGATGTTGGGCGGCGCGGCGGAAGGCGCGGCGCATCCCCTGCCCGGCGCCCCCATCCCGGCGCATCCGGCGCCTGGCGCGCCCGCTTCGACAACTGCGGCGTCCGAGCCCGGTCCGGCTTCTCATGCGGACCAGCCCCCTGCAACCCAGGAATAAGGAGATCTCATCATGGCTGAACAAAGAGGTGGAAGACCGATCGCGGCGTCTCAGCGCCCCACCGGTGGCGACAAAGCCGCTGCCGTAGGAAAGAAACAGTATTTCCGGCGCAAGAAGGTTTGCCGTTTCTGCGTCGAGAAGATCGACGATATCAATTACAAGGACGTTCGCATGCTGCAGGCGTTCATTGCCGAGCGCGGCAAG
Source organism: uncultured Solibacteraceae bacterium (assembly GCA_964639095.1). Classification (GTDB taxonomy): domain Bacteria; phylum Acidobacteriota; class Terriglobia; order Bryobacterales; family Bryobacteraceae; genus BOG-234. Next base: position 540 of record CAZXCO010000919.1, on the reverse strand, counting down.
ATCGTTCCCCGCCGGATCTCCGGCGTGTGCGCGCCGCACCAGCGCCGTCTGACGGACGCGATACTCAAAGCGCGGAACATCGCCCTGCTGCCCTTCGCAGCGGCCGTGTAGAAGGAGGATTCAACCCATGGAAATCATTCTTCGGGAAGATATCGAAAAACTCGGCACTCGCGGCGATGTGGTGAAGGTGGCCCCCGGGTACGCACGCAACTTCCTGCTGCCGAAAAAGCTGGCCGTTCCCGCCACCGACTCGAACCGCAAGATCGTCGAGCAGGAGCGGCAGGCGCATCTGCGCCGCGAAGCCAGGCTCATCGGCGAAGCGCAGGACCTGGCGAAGCTGGTCGGCACCGTAACCCTCAGCATTCCGCGCAAGGCCGGCGAAAACGATCAACTGTTCGGCTCCGTGACGGCGGCGGATATTTCGGAAGCCCTGGCGACTCAGAACTACAGCGTGGACCGGCGAAAGATCCATCTGGAAGAGCCGATCCGGACCCTGGGCGAGCACAAGGTGACCGTTCGGCTGCACCGCGAAGTCACGGT
>CAZXCO010000918.1:0-6138 GCA_964639095.1 uncultured Solibacteraceae bacterium | reverse complement strand
CGAATGGTCCTGATTGTTGTACTTGTGCATGCCGTTGCGGCCAATCAGGTACAGGTTCCTGTAAGTGTCGACGTGCTCGCGCAGCCTGGAGAAATCGTTGTAAGTTCCGAAGTACGCAGGGTAGGTTTTGGGTACACGGATTACGGTGCCGTCGAGGACGTCCGCCGCGTTTATGATTCCGATCTTCACCAGCTCGCCGATCGCGAGATCAATCATCTGTTCATCCGGCAGATTCCACATTTCGTCGGTCTTGTAGCAGAAGTATTCCAGACCCAGCCAGACGGTGGAAGGATCAGCCACCAGCCACGGGCTCCAGTTGTTGAAGATCTGGAGGCGACCGAGTTTCACATCCGGCTCCTGAATGTAGATCCAGTTATCCTGCAGCGGCCGGCCATCCGGTTCCCGGATTTTCAAATCCCGAAGCAGCAGGCCGACAGTAATGAAATCCCGGTAAACCAGGCCTTCGCTGATGGCGCGCACATCGTGCGGAACCTCAGCACCGAGCGCCCGAACCAGCTTCTGGATCGGCATCGTGGAGAACACGTAGTCTCCGTCGACAATACGCCGCTCGCCTGTTTTCTGACAGACTGCCTCGACGCCGGTGACCCGATCATCTCGGGTCACGATACGCCGTACGTCCCAGCCGGTCAGGACGCATCCACCAGCCGCCCTCACCTTCTGGCCGACGGTCTCCCACATTTGTCCAGGCCCGAACTTGGGATACATGAACTGCTCGATCAGCGATGTTTCAACCTTCTTCTGTGCGATTCCGGATTGCGGCGACCACATCTTCCGCAACACATGAGTCAGAGCTTTGGCAATCGACAGCCCTTTGATCCGCTGAGCGCCCCAGGCTGCACTGATCTCCGTACAGGAGACTCCCCAGACTTTCTCGGTGTAAGAGCGAAAGAAGGTCAGATACAGTTCCCGCCCGAAGCGATTGATAAAAAACTGCTCCAGCGTCTGCTCATTGCGAATCGGAAACAGCAGGACCCGCAGGTAACTCATGCCGATCCGAATGACTTTCGGCATGCCGAGCTTGGCGATCGTATCGCCGTTGAGAGTGATCGGGTAATCGAAGAACTTTCGCGAGAAGTAGATTCTCGATTTGCGGGGACGGATCAGCATCACCTGGTCGGCACACGACGGGTCGGGGCCCTCGGGCGCGCCGCTGACCGTGCGAACTTTCCGTTGGTATGTGATGGCCTGAGGAGTGTCGCAGGCTGCGAGCGGCAGAACCTGAAGCCACCAGTTCATGACACGGTCAGACCGGGAGAAGAACCGGTGGCCGCCGATATCCATCCGGTTTCCCTTGTAGCAGACCGTTCGGGAGATGCCGCCGAGGGCATCGCTCTTTTCCAGCACGATCGGGACGATACCCGCGCGCGTTACGAGCTCGTATGCGGCCGTCAGACCCGCGGGCCCTGCGCCGATGATCACAGCAGTGCGCTGACTCATTGTCGCCGTTGTCCTGTGTGGACAAGCTTCGGCGCCACGCCGCGACGCCGCGCTGCACGAAAACCCAGAAACGCAGTGTACTTCAACCAGCCAACATCCGGTGTTTCATTCCATACGTCCGGCTCACGCGTCGTTGCGGACCTGTGAAGGAGCACCCGCGGACCGTATGAGACGGTAATGACGCCAACTTATTTCATTTGTGCGTTAAAAACCCTGTCATTAAAGGTTCATATACGGAAGCGTTGACAGGACCGTTACATCGTCGGCACAATCAACAGCGTCGTCTTTACCAGTCACCTCAGCGTCACCGGCAGATCTCGATGACCTACGCGATGTTCCTGAGCTCCCATCGGCTGATCAAGGTTCTCGACGTGATGTGTGCTCTGGCGATCGTTCTGGCATTGACGAAGCCGAGGCTCGGCCTGGCATTCTTCACCAAAGCGGAAGGCCGGCTGCGAAGGCTGGCGCACAAACGGCGGCAGGCGATATTGGCGGCGTCGCTTCTTCCCATGGCCATCCGCGCCCTCATGCTCCCCTGGTTTCCTCCGCCGCCCCCGATCGTTCACGATGAATTCAGTTACCTGCTGCAGGCGGATACCTTTGCGCACGCGCGTCTGGCAAACCCCACGCCTCCGTCGTGGCGGCACTTTGAAACCGAATACACGCTGTTGAAGCCGACGTACGCCTCTCAATATGAGCCAGCGCAGGGCTTGATGCTGGCGGCGGGGCAGGTGTTTTTCCGGCATCCCTGGTGGGGTGTGTGGATCAGCGTCGGCCTGATGTGCGGGGCCATCTGCTGGGCCCTGCAGTTCGTCCTGCCGCCGGAATGGGCGCTCTTCGGCGCGCTCGCGGCAGCGCTTCAGTTCGGGATCTTCGGCATCTGGATGAACAGTTACTTCGGCGGCGCTGTTTCGGCCACGGCCGGTGCACTCGTTTTCGGCGCTCTCGCGAAGCTGCGGGATTCCGCGAACAAACGCACCCCCGCCGTCTTATGCGCGGGCGGGATCATTCTGCTCTTCGCCACGCGTCCATTCGAAGCGCTTCTCTGGCTGGGCGTCGCCGTCGTTTACGCAGCCTGGTTTCTTCGACAAAGCGCGACCCCGTGCCGGATGATCTGGCACAATCTCGCCGTGCCGTTTTGTGCGATATTTCTGATCGGCGCGGGATGGCTCGCATACTACAACTGGCGCGTCACGGGAAATCCCGCCAACCCGCCTTATCTCGAATACCGCCGTATTTATGGAACTCCGCAGCCATACTGGTGGCAACCACCTGTGGTGATCAGCCGGTTCGATTACCCGGAGCTGCGCGATAACTATCTGAATCAGGTCCATTTGTACCAGGCTCGCTATTCGCCTGCCGCCATCCTCGACGCCGAGCGTGAACGATTGAGGAATTTCTGGCGCTTCTTTGTCGGACCGTTTCTGACTCCAGCCCTTCTCTTCCTCGGGGCCATTTTCCGCGACCGGCGAATCCGTCCCTGGCTGCTGATTTCCGCGGTCTTCATCCTCGACAAGGCGACCTATCACGCCTGGTTTCCGGCCCAGAACGGCCCGGCGACCGTGCTCGTGATGCTGGTGATCGCACAATGCTGGAGACACCTGCGCGTCTGGCAGCGCCGCCGCTTCATCGGCATTGCGGCTACGCGGATGGTTGCCTCCGCCTTCGTTCTCGCGATTGCGCTCGGCGGCCTCGGCCGCGCCGTCGAGCCGGCGCTTCCGCGCGGTTTCCGCCACATTACTCCCATCTGGGAATCGCTTTACCCTCCGCGGCGCCTGCGCGACGAAGTGACCGCGCGACTGGAAAGCATTCCGGGAAAACATCTGGTATTTGTCAAGTATGCGTCCGGTCACTGTTTTTGCGAGGAGTGGGTGTTCAATTCCGCCGATCCGATGAGCCAGCGCGTGGTTTACGTACGGCCGTACTCCCCCGAAAGCGATGAAGCACTGATCAGAACGTTCAAGGGCTTCGATCCCTGGGTCGTCGAACCGGACTCGCATCCATATCGCCTTTCACGCCTGACCAAGGATGAGGTGGATTTCCTGAGCCGCGCCGCCGTTCCGGACGCTAATGACCTATTCGATTCTCATTAGCTCGAAACACCTGGAACGGGCGCTCGAAATCATTGCGCTGCTGGCTTTATTCATCGCCCTGCTCAGACCGCGACTCGGGGCGGCGCGATACAGAGCGCTGGAATCGAAACTCGGTGGAATCGCCCGCCGCCGCTGGACGGCCGTTCTGTTCGCGGCAGCTTTTCCCCTGGCGGTGAGGCTTGCGCTGCTGCCTGTGTTTCCGCAGCCCGTGCCCCGCGTCCACGACGAGTTCAGTTACCTTCTGATGGCCGATACCTTCGCACACGGCCGCATCGCGAATCCGACACCTCCCGAGTGGCGGCATTTCGAAACCGAATACGTGCTCCTGCGCCCGAAATACGCTTCCGAGTATCAGCCGGCGCAGGGTCTTGTCATGGCGGCCGGTCAGGCGTTAACGGGACAGCCGTGGTGGGGCGTCTGGGCAAGCGTCGGCCTGATGTGCGGGGCCTTGTGCTGGGCGCTCGGTTACCTTCTGCCGCTGCGGTGGGCCCTCTGCGGAGCACTCGGAGCCGCGTTGCAGTTCGGCATTCTCGGATTCTGGATGAACAGTTATTTCGGCGGCGCCGTCGCCGCCACGGGTGGGGCAATCGCCGCCGGCGCGCTGCTGCGAATGCGAGCCAGGCCGGCATCCTCCGGCGCATTGTGCGGCCTTGGACTCATTGTTCTTCTGGCCAGCCGGCCGCTGGAAGGTATCCTGTTCACCGGGGTTGCGGCGGTCTGGATATTTGTCCGGTATCGCCGGAGCCTTTCGAAGATCATTCTTCCGGCCGCCCTCATCTACTGCGCCGGCAGCACGGCCCTCGCTTATTACAATTTCCGCGTTACCGATAATCCGCTCGAACCGCCGTACGAAGCCGGACGCGTTGCTTATGGAACGCCGCAATCGTTCTGGTGGCAGCCGCCGATCCTGATTGCGCGCTTCAATAATCCACAGCTCAGGCAGAATTATCTGAATCAGCTCGCTTTCTGGAAGCGTCGCAGTTCGCCCGAAGCGCTTTGGGACTCCACATGGCGAAGACTGAGAGACTTCTGGCGCTTCTTCATCGGCCCGTTTTTCACTCCAGCCCTCTGCTTTGCGGCTTTCCTTTGGCGCGATCGGCGGCTTCGTCCCTGGCTCTACGCGGCCGTGCCTTTCCTGCTCGACCACGCAACATATCATGCCTGGTATCCGCAGCAGTCGGCCGCGGAGACCATTTTCATTGTGATGATTCTGGTCCAGTGCTGGCGGCGTCTTCGCGTATGGCAGCGGCGCGGCGGATGGGGCCTCGCGATCTCACGCAATCTGATTACCGGTTTCGCGGCAGCGCTCCTGCTGGTGAGCGCCGGACGAGCAACGGAAAGCATCGCTCCTGAATGGCTGGCCGGGACGCGCACGATCTGGGCATCGCTCGAGCCGGATCCGCAGATGAGGGACCGAGTCATCGCAAGGCTCCGGAAGATCCCCGGACGGCATCTCGTCTTTGTGCATTACGGGCCGGGACATCCCTACATCGACGAATGGGTCTTCAACAAGGCGGAAATTCCCGGAGCCCGGATCGTGTTTGCCCGCCTGCTGAACGCGGACTCCGACCTGAAGCTGGTGCGGGCGATGCCGGGCTACGATCTGTGGCTTGCCGACCCGGACCGGCGCACTCTGAAAAGGCTCTCCAGAAAAGATGCGGCATCGCGCGAGTTCATCTCGTGGCCGCGGCCCGGCCCGTCGTGACCCCCGCTCTGCGGTGCAACGCGCTACTGGTAAACAACCGGACGGGAATCGCTGCTGGAGTACGACACGAACGTCAGCAGCGTGTTGCCGTTCTTCAGTTGAAAGGTCGCATGCGGCAGGGAGACGCCAGCTTCCAGCACGGCTGTCAGCGTGCCGATTGAATTGGCCGCATTCCCCGACAGGAGATTCGCGGGAATCGTCAGAACGCCGTCCCTCGCGGACGCAACGCAACTGACCAGCGTACCGGCGGGTCCACTGAGAGTGATGTTGACGGACGCCCCGGCATCGTAGGCGGCTCCGTTCCACGTGACGGTCTGATCCTGATCGCGCTGGAAGAGCACCGGCGCGCCGCCTCCGAGCTGGATGGGCGCCGGCAGTGCGAACTGAAACGAAGCCGCGGCGAGATCCTTGCCGCCGCTGGCCTGCCACGTCCAGTTGCCTGCGCCAATCGCGGAGGCGGGGAGGTCATCGAGCGGACCCTCGCTCGCAGGTGGCAGACTTGCCGTGAAAAGATCGCTGGTGACTCCGTTCAGGGTGATCGCGCCAGCCGGACTCTGCAAAGTTATTGACGATCCAATGTCGGGCAGCGCGGGAGGCGGTGTGGGAAGCGTCGGACCCAGGACTCCCACGAAGTCGCCGTTCCGGACCACGACGGTAGGGACCGCAGGAGACAGCTCGACGCAGCCTTGCCCAAGGGCTGCGCCCTGCGGAAGAAAATATGACGCGATTTGAGAAGCGTTCGCCCAGCCGAGAGTCATCGTCGGCGTTTCGTTCCGTGAAGCCTCCGAGGCGTTCACAGCATTGAGCTGAGAGCTCTGGACGATCGCGCCACTTGCGATCGATCCGCCGATGGCCAACGTCTTCATATCGGAATGAGTTAGC
>CAZXCO010000917.1:0-5804 GCA_964639095.1 uncultured Solibacteraceae bacterium | reverse complement strand
TGCTTGGCCGCATGATGTAACCGGCTGTTCGTTTGAGTGAAAAAGCGCACGGATTGAGTGAGCCGGCGCAGGACTGCATTCTGCACAAAAACTAACCTGCAGAATAATCAAGAGGCTGAGGTTTGGCCTGTCAGGTGCGCCTCACGTTCCTGCCGGGAGGCAAATGAATGAGTGAACCACGGCGGCACGTTTTGATATGGCTGACGCCGGAGTTCCTGAAGTCTTCGGGAATGATTCAGCTCTTCACCGAAGCCGGGATCTTTTTCCCTCAGGGAAGAGAGCTGGACGAATATATCCGGTCGGCCGTCGCAGCAGGCGGTTTTGCGATTACCGGCACGCTGGCCGAGGCGCAGCACGGAGCCGGGATCTGGATCTCGCCGGTGGATACTCCGGGCCTGGAGTTGATGATTCCGTGGCAATTCGTCAAGAGCGTGGTGACTGCCGAAAGCCCGCAGCCTCCCAAGGCTTTCGGTCTCATGAGGGAGTTGGTAGAAGCGAATGGCGCTGGCAGAAAACAGAACGACACCAGAAAGTCCCGTGGCCGCGATCAATGACGGGCTCATGCCCGTCTATCAAATCGATTCCCGGCATGCCGGAGCACACTTCAAAGTCCGGCACATGATGATTTCCTGGGTGAACGGCGAGTTCAGCGGGATCACGGGCGCGGTCGTATTCGACCCGGCGAATCCGGCCGAATCCCACGTCGAAGCAACGATTGACGCGGCCACTGTCAGCACGCGCGAGCCACAGCGCGACCAGCATCTGAAAAGCGCTGACTTTCTCGACGTCGCCAGGTATCCCACGATAACCTTCCAGTCGACGAAAATTGTCCCTGCCGGAGAACACAGCTACAAGGTTGACGGCGAGCTCAGGATCCACGGGGTCACTCGTAACGTAACTCTCCAGGTGGAATCCGTTACTCCTGAAATCAAGGACCTCGACGGCCTCCTGAGGCGCGGTGCGCGCGCCACAACACGGATCGAACGCAAAGATTTTGGGCTGATGTGGAATGCCGTTCTCGAAAGCGGAGGATTCCTGGTTGGGGACGACGTCGAGATTACGATCGACGTTGAGCTGGTGCGCGGACCGGTCCCCCTTTCTTCCGGCCAGTGACGTTCCCGGGTGTCGATTGATGTTTCGGCGATGGCGTTCAGCAGTTGCAGCGAATGGATTGCGACCTCCTTCAAGAGTGAAAGACAAACCGGTGATCGCGATGTGCCGGTTTCGCACAGGCATCACAAAGTGCCGACTCGTCATCTCAGAAGGAGGAGAGAAGAATGGCATCCAAAGAGCTGAGGGAGATGTTGTCAAAAAAGCAGTTCATTACTGCTCCGGGCGTGTTCGATCTGGTATCGGCGAAGCTTGTCGATCAGACCAGGGCGCAAGCGATCTATATGACTGGCTTCGGTGTCGCAGCTTCATACCTGGGACAGCCGGACGCTGGCCTTGCAACTTAGACCGATATGCTGAATCGCGCGGCAGCCATCACCGATGCGGTGAAAAAGCCCCTCATCGCCGATGGAGACACCGGTTATGGAGGCTTGCTCAATGTCCATCACACAGTGATGGGCTACGAGAAAGCCGGTGTGACACCCCGAACCGCCATGTCGTTCCCACCGAAGAGATGGTCAACAAAATCAGGATCGCGTCCGACGCGCGCTCGTCGAAGGACTTTCTCATTCTCGCGCGCACCGATGCGCGTACGTCGTTTGGTTTGGATGAGGCGCTGCGGCGCGGAGAAGCGTATTTCAACGCAGGAGCCGACATTCTCTTTATCGAAGCCCCGGAATCCGAAGCGGAAATGAAGAGGATCGGCGCCGCCTTCGACAAACCGCTGCTCTCAAATCAACTGCACGGAGGAAAGACACCGATCCTGCCCCAGGAGCAACTCCGGCAAATGGGATTCTCAATTGCGATCTATCCCACTGCAGGCCTCTTTGCTGCCGCGCATACGCTGCAGAATGTCTATAACTCACTCGCAAATGGTCAGCCGGTCACCGAGCCTCTCATCACCTTCCATGACTTTGTGGAACTGATCGGATTCCAGAAGGTTTGGGATTTCGAAGAGAAGTACGCCGACCTTCTCAAGGAAGAAGTGAAGGCATAGACCTCCTTTCCATCCTTGCAGATCACCACGCTGTCCAACGCTACTTTGTTCACGACTGCATCCTGCGCAAAAGCTACGTGCCTGCTTTGAATAGATGTGTGGCGAAGTTTACGCCGGCGATATTCCGGGAAGATCCTTCTGCCACCTTTTTCCGCGGCATGACATCTCAATTCGAGACGGCAACCGGCTGAGGGTTTGAACATTCGTGCGTTGATCCCGGCGGGTTGCCCGATCGAGGAGAAATACGAATGGGATTATCCTGGCAACAAGGTCCGCTCTCACCTGGAGCGATCGGCCGGTTCCTCGTGCCGGAACCGCTGCCCAAAAGACTCTTATACGCCGAGCCGTTGCGCCGGCGCATGCGCGTCCGTTTTGGCGGAAGGTGGATCGCCGACACGGAAGACGTCCTTCTGCTTTTCGAACCTGGTCACTATCCGATTGCCTACTTCCGGGAAGCCGACGTGTCTCCGGGCGTTCTGGAGCGGACGGACCACACGACGCCGCACCCTGAGCTCGGCCCCACCTCCTGGTACACGGTTCGCGCGGGCGAGAAAGCTGCGGCGCGAGGGGCATGGCAGCACACCGGCGTGCCCGCCTGGGCGCACGAGCTGCAGGGGCGGGTCGCGTTCACATGGCCAGCCATGGATGCTTTCTACGAAGAGGACGAACGCATCATGGGCCATGCCGCCGACAGCTATCACCGCATCGACATTCGGCAGTCCTCACGCAAACTCGTCGTCAGGCACGGTGACCGCATCATCGCCGATACCGGCCGGCCGGTGGTGCTCTACGAGTCCGGCTTTGCTCCGCGGTGGTACGTTCTTCGCTCAGACATCGACGAGTCTGCCCTGACGCCCGTAGCGCACCAGACCTTCTGTCCATATAAAGGGCTGTGCAGCTATTACGACATCGGCGATGCACGTCTGGGGGCGTGGTCGTATCGCGAGGCCTATGCCCAGGCCGGCCGCATCTCTGATCTGGTCTCGTTCGAGCCGGATATTGTCACGGTGCAGCTCGATGGCGTCCAGCTCCACCTTGAGCCGGGCCAGGCAGTGATTCCGCATGGCCCGGATCGTGATCTGGACGTCACCGAGGCTTTCCCGCCTCCAGGCGGTCAGCGGGCGGCCGGCTGAATCTGCGCCAGGAAGCCCTTCATCGCGGCGGCAATTTCGATGTAGTGCGTCTCTATAGCAAAATGCCCCGTATCGAGGAACTCAATCCGCGCGTCCGGGATGTCATTGCGAAATGCCTCGGCTCCCGCGGGAATGAAAAACGGATCGTTCCTGCCCCAGATCGCCAGCAACGGCGGCCTGGACTTCCGAAAGTAATCCTGGAATGCCGGATAGAGCTTCACGTTCGACGCGTAATCGAGAAACAAATCCATCTGAATATCTTTGTTCCCCGGACGCTCCAGCAGAGCCGCATCCAGCGTGTAGGATTCTGGCGGAACACTCTCCGGATCGCTTGTGCCATGCGTGTACTGCCATCGCGTTCCTTCCAGCGTCAGGATGTTTTTGCGGATCTCCTCCCGAATCTCTGACGTTGGCTCAGCCCAGTATTTCCGGATCGGTCCCCAGGCATCGCCGAGCCCTTCCTCATAGGCATTGCCGTTCTGGGAAACGATGGCTGTGACCCGCTCCGGATGAGCCATCGCCAGGCGGAATCCGGTTGGCGCCCCATAGTCGAATACATACATTGCAAAGCGACTGATTTCGAGCGCCTGCGTGAACGCATCGAGTGTTGCGGTCAGCCGGTCGAACGAATAGACGTATTTTCGTTCTGCGGGAACCTCCGTGAATCCGAAGCCTGGGAGGTCCGGCGCGATCACACGGTAATTGCCGGCGAGACGTGGAATGAGTTCGCGGAACATGAAAGACGATGCGGGGAACCCGTGCAGCAACAGGATTACCGGGGAATGCGGGTCGCCGGCCGACCGGTAAAAGACGCGGACCCCATCCGCCTCGACCCTGTGGATGGAAGTAACAGGCACAGAGGGCCCGGAAGATTCCTGCGGTGTTTTCAACCCCGACCTCTTCGCCGTTTTCGTTGTACGAGCCTGATTCATGAAACTCTCCTTGCTGGGTTTTCACACCTCGTGTGAGGCACGGACGGGCATTGCTACAGCACTCGAAAAGCCAGGATTCTATGGCGAACAAAAGGCGAAAATAGTGCTATACTGATCGCTGGGAAAATGCTCGCGAATCGGGTCCTTGAAGATCTCCGCCGCCGGATCAGTTGCCTTGAAGAGCCACAGAACCGGTTTTCGCATACCGTTTCCATCGCGGACGTGGTGGATCAGTGGCTCCCGCATGGCGGCCTCCCCGCGGGCTGTATTCACGAGATCAAAAGTCCGGGATTAGCCAGCGCCATCGCATTCTCCGCCATACTCTCCGCGCGGCTCGCGGGAGATGAAGGTAACATTCTTTACATCGCGCCGGACCGTTCCCTGCATCCGCCCGGACTCCTGCCTTATGGAGTGAATCTGAATCAGGTCCTTCATGTGTCGGCCAGACGACACCAGGATCTCTCATGGGTCGTCATGGAGGCATTGCGGTGCCCGCAGGTCAGTTCGGTAATTGCTCTGCTCGACGGCCTGGATCTCACAGAGTCCCGCCGTCTGCAGCTTGCGGCGGAATCCAGCGGAGCAACGGGATTTCTTCTGGCCACTACTGCCTCCGCCCCCATCGCTTCTCCCATTACGCGATGGAGAGTTGCATCTGTCGCCGGTAAATCCAATCAACGGTTTACTGAATCCCTGTGGGACCTTGATCTCCTCTATTGCCGTGGTGGACGTCCCGGAAGGTGGACGGTGGAATGGCGCGATCAAAAGTTGCGCCCCATCCTGACTCAGCCGATCCTGACTCAGCCGATGGACCTGGCCGCACGCGAGGCACTGGCGGGATGAGATGTCGCGTTGTTTTCTCAGCCTGTATTGCCCGGACATTGCGGCCGATCGTCTGGCCCGGCTCGTGGAATGGTGCGACCGGTACTCACCTCTTGTTTCGCAGGATGGATGCGACGGAATCATCCTCGATATCACCGGCTGCACGCATCTGTTCGGAGGAGAGAGTTCGCTGTTGTTCGGTCTTCAAAAACAATTACAGCGAATGCGCATTGAGTCCTGCGCGGCAATCGCCGACACCCGGGGAGCCGCATGGGCGCTGGCGCGTTACGGCGACAGATTCATTGTTCACGGTGAGAATACGATCTCCGCTCTCGATCCCCTGCCGGTGGAAGCGCTCCGTCTTCCCTATGAAATTGTCCTGGAACTGCGCCGCCTGGGGCTGGTCACGATCGCCGCGGTGCGGAAGATCCCGCGCAGATCGTTAAGCGCGCGATTCGGGTCCACGCTTCTCTGGCGTCTCGACCAGACATTTCATCAGACAGATGAGCCTTTGACGCCCTGGCGTCCGCCGCCGGCCTATCGAGTTTACCGGATCCTTGCGGAGCCGGTCTCCACCGTCCACGCTGTCGAATACGTGCTTCGCGATCTGCTGAAGGAAATGTGCACCCGGTTCGAAAAGAATCATGTCGGATCGAGGCGCATGGATCTCGCGTGTTACCGGGCAGACGGAACCGTGGATCGCAGTGAGGTGCGCACATCAAAGCCCAGCCGTGCGATTCCTCATCTGATGCGCCTGTTCAGCGGCAGACTGGAAAAGCTGCGGGCGGACTTCGGTTTCGAAGCCTTCATCCT
>CAZXCO010000916.1:0-5614 GCA_964639095.1 uncultured Solibacteraceae bacterium | reverse complement strand
TATGGAGTGGGTCCGCGGCTTTTATCAGGAAGGCCGGCGGGAAGGCACTTTTCAGGATGGCATCGAGCTGGCGCTGCGCCGCATCCTGACCAGCCCGCAATTTCTGGTGCGGGCCGAGAGGGAACCGGCGAATGCGGTCCCCGGCAAGCCCTACCGGATCACCGATCTCGAACTGGCCTCGCGGCTTTCCTTTATGATCTGGAGCAGCATCCCGGACGATGAGCTGATCGAGGTCGCGAGCCAGAACAAGCTCCACGAGTCCCCGATGCTCGAGCATCAGGTGCGGCGCATGCTCGCCGATCCCAAAGCCGACGCGCTGGTGACGAATTTCGGCGATCAGCTTCTTTACCTGCGGAATCTCCCCGCGACTTCCCCCGACGGCGTCTTCTATCCCAACTGGGACGATGAGCTGCGCAAGAGCTTCCGGCGCGAGACCGAGCTGTTGTTTGAGAGCATCATCAAGGAGAACCGCAATGTCGTCGATCTGCTGACGGCCGACTACACTTTTTTGAACGAACGGCTGGCGAAGCACTACGGCATTCCGAACGTTTACGGTTCTCAGTTCCGGCGCGTGCACCTGGGGCCCGATCTGGCCTACCGGCGCGGACTGCTGGGACAGGGCAGCGTGCTGTCTCTGACATGGGTTCAGAATTTCCGGACTTCGCCGGTGAAGCGCGGTGTCTGGGTTCTGGAGAACATTCTCGGCACCCCGCCGCCCGAGCCGCCGCCGAACGTTCCTCCGCTCGAAGACACCAAGGGTGACAAGAAGGTCATGACTCTGCGCGAGCAGATGACGCTCCACCGCAAGATGGAGCCCTGCGCCAGTTGCCACAAGCTCATGGATCCGATCGGATTCGCGCTCGAGAATTTCGACGCCGACGGCTCCTGGCGAACCAAACAGGGCGGCGACGGCGGCGTTCCGCTCGACACATCCGCGGTGCTGTGGGACGGTACGAAGGTCAATGGCCCGATCGAACTGCGACAGGCTCTGCTGCACTACTCGCCGCAGTTTGTCCGCATGATTACCGAGAAGCTGATGACGTTCAGCCTTGGCCGCGGAGTGGAATACCAGGATATGCCGGTGATCCGGTCGATCGTTCGCGATGCGGACAAGGATAACGACCGGTTCATGGCGATCCTGATGGGAATCATCAAGAGCGCCCCATTTCAGATGAGGACAAAGCAGGTTGAAGAGATAGCTCGTAATTGAGAGGTCAGATCATGTTCATCGAGAAGAAGTTTATTCCGCGGCGCACGTTCTTGCGAGGGGCTGGCGTGACGCTGGGATTGCCCCTGCTGGATGCGATGTTGCCAGCTCAGACGCCGCTTGACCGGACGGCGGCCGTGCCAGTCCGGCGCTTTCTCGGCATCTGGCACCCGCACGGGGCGGCGCCGGGATACTGGAGCCCTCTGCAGGAGGGATCCAACTTTGAGTTCTCGTTCATCACCAAGCCGCTCGAGCCGTTCCGGAACCGTGTCACTCTGATCTCCGGAATGGACATGCCCGAAGCCATGGCGACGACCGAGGAACCCGGCGGCGACCATGCGCGCGGCGCGGTGCTGCTCTCGGGAGCACGGCCGCGGCGGAACGCCGTCAGCCCGTATCTCGGGGTGACGCTGGATCAGTTGATCGCGAAGAAATACGGCCAGGATACGATTCTCGAATCCATCCAGCTCGGCGTCGAGCAGGACGGCAACTACGGGAACTGCAACTGGGGATACAGCTGCGCCTACACGAACTGCATCTCCTGGACCTCTCCGACCGAACCGCTGCCGACGGAAGTGAATCCGCGGGTGGCGTTCGAGCGGCTGTTCGGCGACGGGGCGAGCCCGGAAGAGCGGCGCGTCGGCCGCCGCCAGAGCGCAAGCATCCTCGATTCCGTCACGCAGGAGATTGCGGTTTTCAAACGGCCGCTGGGCGCGGGCGACCGCAGCCGCCTCGATACGTATCTCGAGAATATTCGCGAGATCGAGCGGCGCATCAAGATCGCGATGGACAAGACCATCAAGGAGCCTTCCGAAGAGATTCCGTTCGGGCTGCCCGAAAACAAGACCGTGCACTACCGGCTGATGTACGACCTGCTGGCGCTCGCTTTTGAAGGAGATCTCACCCGCTCCGCGACCTACATGCTGGGCAAGGACCTCTCCGGTTCGAGCTTCCCCGATTCCGGCTTCAATGGCGGCTGGCACGGCTCGTCGCATCACGGCGACAAACCGGATAACGTGGCCAACTACGCGAAAATGAACCGCTATCACGTGCAGAACCTCGCTTATTTCGCCGACAAGCTGAGCAAGATTCCGGATGGCGATGGCAGCCTTCTCGATCACATCCTGATCTACAAGGGCAGCAACATGGGCAATTCGCACCGGCACGCGCATGTCAAGGTGCCGGTCATTCTGTTGGGCGGGATTGACGGCAAGTTCAAAGGGAATCGCCATATCGTGTTCCCCGACAACACAGAAAGAACGTCCAACATGCTGCTGGCCGTTCTGCACAAATACGACATCGAGGACGTGCCGGCATTCGACGCCAGTGGCCAGAAGACCGGGATGATCAAGAGCTTCGGTTCGAGCACGAAGCCGATCTCTCTCTAATCACGGGAACGGGGACCAATGCAATCGGGGAGACCTGCGATATGGCCGGCGATCGTGCTGGCCATCGCGACAGTGCCGCTCGGAGCCCAGATCCGGGGCAGAGTGACGCGGCCGAACGTCCAAAGACCTGACGGCCCGGTGTGGCAAGTCATCCGGAAGAACTGTGTGACCTGCCATGGCATCGACGACTACGCGTTTTATGCTCTGGATCGGGCGGGCTGGAAGAAGCTGATCGCGGACAAGCACAAGTCGGGGGGCGCGGCGCTTTCGACCGCGGACGAGGGTGTTCTGCTGGACTGGCTCGTATCGAAGTTCGGTCCGGAAACGAAGCCCTTCCCGCGCACTTACATTCCACCCGAGATCACCACATTTTTCTCCGACCCGGAGGCCAAACGACTGTTGAACCGGGCCTGCACGAAATGCCATGGGCTTGACGTGGTCGAGGGGACCAGAAACGCCGAGGAGGGCTGGCGGGCCACCCTCGTGGACATGCGGGAGCGGGGTGCGCAGCTCTCCGATCAGGAGCTGGAGCAACTGGTCGAGTGGCTGACCAGAGTCTGGGGGACCAATCAGGACAAATGAGCCGGCGCGTGAAAAAAACGTTGCTGCGCCTTCTGCCGTTTGCCATTGCCGGCGTCGTCGGCGGACTCGCGATGGGCGCTCTGGCGGCGACGGAGGGGAAGCCGGCGTCAGGTCCGATTCTGAGCCTTGAGGGAACGACTGCAAATGTTGCCGGGGCGCCGGATTCGATCCGGATCGAGTTGTTTCGGTGGTCGACCGATACCGAACGCGACAGGCTGGTGTCGGCGTGGAGCATGAAGAAGGCCGCGCCCGCGCGCTCCGGCGCAGCGGGACGCGGGGCGGCGCCGGGCCGCGCGGGACGAGGCGGCGCCGCAGGAGGAGGCGGCAGGGGTGGACGCGGCGGCAACCCGTTCGTCGACGCTCCGGCGACGCCCGAGGCCGCGCTGGCCGCGGCGCTCCAGCAGGCGCCGACCGTGGGATACCTCTGGTCGTCGGAAGTGGCGGGATATGCGCTGCGCTTCGCGGCCAGGGCAGCCGAGCCTGACGGCAGCGAACGTATCGTTCTGATCACAGACCGCCGTCTCGGGGCGGCAAACGACTTGTGGAAGCCTGCGGGCGGGGCGGCCCCATCGGCCTACGACTTTTCGGTTATCGAACTGCGCCTGAACGCCAATGGCCAGGGCGAAGGCAAAATCTCCCTGACCGGCAAAGTGGCTCCCGATGACGCGGTAAAAGTTGTAGCTCTCGAGAATTATGACGCCCTGCCGGTCGTCATGAAGAATCTGAAGCGCCGGCCGGGTGCGGGGCGCGAGTAGAGGGGAAAAGATGTTTATGAAGCGAGTGCGGGTATCCTGCCTGATCGTTCCAATACTTTCCGCCGGTTTCGCCGCCGCCGCTCCTGTCAGCGAAGTGGCGAACGCGGCGATGGACGGAAACAAAGCCGCTGTGCGGGCGCTGGTGCAGCGGAAGGCGGACGTGAACGTGCCGCAGATCGACGGCACGACAGCGCTCCAGTGGGCTGTGCGGGCGAATGATCTCGAAACTGCCAGCCTGTTGATCCGCGCCGGGGCGAACCTGTCAGCCGCCAACCATTTCGGCGCCACGCCGCTGCTGCTCGCGAGCATGAATGGAAATGCGGACATGGTGGAACTGCTCCTCAAGGCAGGAGCCGACCCCAATACTCCCTTGACCGGGGCCGGCGACACGGCGCTGATGATGACCGCGCGCACCGGGAAGGCCGGAGCAGTCCAGGCTCTGCTGAATCACGGCGCGAAGGTAAATACGCAGGAGACCTGGGGCGGCACGACAGCACTCATGTGGGCGGTTGCCGAAAAGCATCCCGACGTGGTCAAAATCCTGATCGAACACGGCGCGGACGTCAACGCTAAATCGAAATTCGTGCCGTCGGCCTCCGGCCGCGGGTTCGAAGGAACAACCCCGGTGGACGCGAAGGCCGGCCAGCCGGCGCAGGAGTTATCCAGCGGCCTGTTGACACCTTTGATGTTCGCCGCGCGCGAAGACGCTCTGGAATCGGCTCGTCTTCTGGTAACCGCAGGCGCCGATCTGAATACAACCGGAGGCGACGGGAAAGACGCTCTGGGGCTTGCGATCTTCAGTGGAAGCTATGATGTCGCGTCGTTCCTGATCGACCACCATGCCAATGTCAACCAGGCCGACGCCCAGCGCTTTACGCCGCTGTTCTGGGCGGTGGATCGCCGCAACATGGAAACGGCGCCCAACTTTCCCTGGATGGTCACGACCGATCCTCTTCCACTGATCCGGAAACTGCTGGATGCGGGGGCCGACCCGAATGCTCTGATCAATTCCACTCCGCGGGCCCGCATGCGGGAAGGCTCGCCGCGCATCGTATTCGCCACCGCGCTGATGCGCGCAGCGTTCGCCGGAGACATCGAACTGGTGAAGCTTCTGCTTGCCCACGGCGCTGACCCGCACATTCAGTCGAAAGATCGCGAGACCTCGCTGATGGCCGCTTGCGGAACCGGCTTCATCAACGGCTATCACCGCCAGAAATCTCCCGAGGAGCGTCTGGAGGTCGTCAAACTGCTCATCGATATGGGGGAGGACGTCAACGCGGCCGACAGCTATGGGATCACGCCGCTGATGGTTGCGGCGAATCTGGGGGATATTCCGATCATCCAGTACCTGATCGATAAGGGCGCCGATCTCGGCGCGCACGATCTGGGCAAGAAAAACGACGGAGCCTTCGGATCGAGCGTTGAGCCGCTGATGCCGATCGACTATGCCATCGGGGTCGGCACGTTCGTGCCCAACAATGCTGTAATCATGCACTCGGACGCCGTCAAGCTGATGACCGACGCCATGAAGCAGCGGGGGATTCCGCATACGACTTCGGAGTGCACCCTGAGGGGTTTCACCTGCGCGGAGGCCAATGTCGATCCCAAGACGGCGACTCCCGCCGAGATCGCGAAAATCAGAAAAATTCAGATCGGATATCAGGTCGACGGGGTTACCGGCG
>CAZXCO010000915.1:0-3207 GCA_964639095.1 uncultured Solibacteraceae bacterium | reverse complement strand
AGCAGTTCGCGGAGTTCTGCGCCGCCATGGTCCGGCGCTATTCATAGCGTTACCTCAGCCAGACCCACACCAGACCGAGCGTCGCCGTTGACGCGGTTGCCCATGATCTCGCGATTGTTTGTCGTCAGGAGAATCAGAAGCATCAGTGGCGGCGTGGAGAAGCCCTGAACGATCGCCGCCACGACGAGGGCTTTCATCGGATTGAACCCGAAGAAATTGATGCCCAGACCCGCTGCGGCGAACAGTCCGGTGGCCGCATAAAAGCCCGGGGCCTGAGACGGGCGCTCGCTCAATCCGTATTTCCAGCCAAGAGTCTGGCAGAGATCGTAGGCGGCGCCGCTTGTCATGACCGGAACCGCGAGGAAGCCGACGCCGATCACGCCGAGCGCAAAAAGCAGACCTGCTGCGTCTCCAGCCACCGGCCGAAGCGCCTGAGCAGCATCCGCTGCGCTCGATACGCCGGTCTTTCCGCTTCGGAAGAGTGTGAAAGCTGTCGCCAGAATGACGGCGTACATCGCGGTATTCGAGAACAGCATGCCGAAGAGCACGTCGCGCCTTGAATGGCTCAACTCCGCTTCCGTGGCGCCCTGACGTTCGAAAAGCCATGTCCGTCCCATCTCCCTTTCTTCTTCCACTTCCTCGTTGGATTGCCAGGTATAGAGATAGGCGGAAAGTGTCGTCCCGATGATCGCCACGAGCATTGACAGGGATTCCCTGTCGAAGTGCAGCGCCGGCACGAAGGTGGCGCGGATGACCGCGGACCAGTCCGGCTCCGCCAGAATGGCCGCCGGGATGTATGCGAAGAGCGTCAGCGCAAGAACCCGCAGCACGTTTCGGATTAACCGCCATGATCCCCAGATCTGGAGGGCGAAGATCGCGACCGCCGTCACCGCGGCCAGCACCGTAATGGGAACGGGAATCAGCAGATTGAGCGCCGCTGCAATCCCGCCCAGGTCTGCGCCGGCTTCCAGGGTGTTTCCGATGAGCGCCGCGACGAGAGACGGCCAAACCAGCCAGGCCGGGTAATACTTCCGCAGAACCGCAAAAAGGCCCTCGCCGGCAACCTGACCCAACTTTGCCGACAGATACACGACCGCGAACATCATCGGCACGGTCACCGGGGCGGCCCAGAGAAAGGCGGGTCCGAATGCGGCGCCGGCGGTGGCGTAAGTGCCCACCGCCGAAGGATCGTCGTCGGCGGCTCCGGTGATGATGCCGATCCCGGCCTCACGGATGATCGAGCGGCTCATCGGAATCCGGCCTGCCTCAACGGGTTTCTCGGCTGCCATGTGGATTGTGGGCTGGAGTGCACGCGGATTGCCAGCGGAAACCCTGATGCTGCCGCTCCGCAAGGGGGAAGTCCATCACAGGTCGGAATCTCCGTGGAACGGGTCCGATACGGCGAAATGAACATCCGCCTCGGGAGCGTCCAGTTTTCGCGGCTCTCCGTCCCTGCAGTCCATGATGGAAGCGCCATCAACAGATGGACGCCGAGGGCCTCGGCGTGCGGTTCATACAT
Organism: uncultured Solibacteraceae bacterium; assembly: GCA_964639095.1. Taxonomy (GTDB): domain Bacteria; phylum Acidobacteriota; class Terriglobia; order Bryobacterales; family Bryobacteraceae; genus BOG-234. Next base: position 1,688 of record CAZXCO010000915.1, on the reverse strand, counting down.
GCGGCGCCGCTGTTGCCCACAATCACGGTGCCTTTTACAACCAGCGGCGCCATGGTCATGGACTCGCCCGGATTGATGTCGCCCATGGTCGTCTTCCAGACCTCCCGGCCTGTCGCCGCGTCCACCGCGATGGTGTGCATGTCCAGCGTGTTGAAGAAAATTCTTCCGTTGTAATATGCGGCTCCGCGATTGACGACGTCGCAACACGCAACGCCCTGCGAAGTTGCCGAAGGATGCGGCGAATACGTCCACTTCACGGGAGCGCCGGGTTTTGTCAAGTCGAGCGCATAAAGAATGTTCGGCCAGGGCGTCACGACGTACATCGTGTTGTTCACTACCAGTGGCGCGGCTTCATGGCCGCGCGTGAGTCCGGTGGAGAAGGTCCAGGCAAGCTTCAGTTGCCGGACATTGCCCGTGTTGATCTGATCCAGCGTGCTGAAGCGTGTGCTGGCGTAGTTCTTCGGCGCCATCGTCCACTGGCCGTCATCAGGCTGGGCCTGAATTGCGGCGGCCAGCCATCCGGCGGTCAAAAAGTTCCAGAACGAGGACAAGCGTATGCGGTCTCAAACATTGCCGTAGAGGAGCACGCGCCTCACCGTTGTGCCGGCGAACTCTTTCCCGGAAGGCACAATAATTGCTGTCTTCGAGCGTGCGAGGTCAAACATGCCGGAGAAAAAAGTCATTGAGCGGGCCAGAAAAGATGCGCGGGAAGGGAAGTCCCCGTCGACACAGGCCGGGGAATTCGTTCACGAAGAGATCGAGCACGTCAAGCAAGGCAAGCATGGGGCCCGGTCCACAAAGCAGGCAATCGCGATCGGATTATCCAAGGCGAGGCGTGCGGGCGTGAATCTGCCGCCACCGAAGGCAGGGACGACATCGGAAAGAACACGCAAGCAGGCCAGCCGCGATGTCGCCAAAGGGCGGAGCGAACGCGGGCGCCAGCCATCTTCTGCGAGATCGAGCGCCACGAAGACGGCGCTCAAGCGCGAAGGCAGAGGCGCCGCATCGCACGAAGCTCTGTCGCGGCAGGCGCGTGCCAGCGCCGCAAAGCGAGGCGCCGCGAAACGCAAAGCCGCGGGGCGGAAAGCCGCACGGACGCGGTCCGCCCGGCACCGGTAGGCGCGCCTTCAAAGACGCCCGGCCGGTTTCAAATACTGCGAGACTTCGCGGGCGATCATGAGTCCTTCCTCAGTGGGAATCACCATGACGCGAATCGTCGAATCGTCGCGGCTGATCGGACCTTCGCGGTCCACGGTGGCGGCGTTGCGCCCGGCATCGAATGCGATTCCCAGCCGATCGAGGCCTTCACAGATCCGGCGGCGAACCTCGGGCGTGTTCTCCCCGATTCCGCCGCCGAAGACAATTGCCTCAGCGCCGCCCATCGCCGCGAGGTAGGCTCCGATGTACTTCCGGACACGATAGGCGAACATGTCGAGCGCCAGCGCGCTTCGTGTATCTTCCGCCGGCTGCTGCACGAGAATTCGCGTGTCCTGCGAGCAGCCGGAAACACCCAATAGTCCCGATCGTTTATTGAGCCAGTCCTCGACGGTGCCGGCGTCGGTATTCTCCTTGCGGGCGAGGAATGAAACCAGCGCCGGGTCGAGGTCGCCCGAGCGTGTGCCCATCATCAGCCCTTCGAGCGGAGTGAAGCCCATTGAGGTGTCGATCGATTTGCCGCCCCGGATGGC
>CAZXCO010000914.1:0-2378 GCA_964639095.1 uncultured Solibacteraceae bacterium | reverse complement strand
TCATGATTTGCTCCCGTAGACCGCGCCGGGATCGTAGGTCCGCGTCTCGCTCTCGACCCACTGGTCGCCGTCGAGCCTGCGGTAGAAGCAGCTCTCGTAACCGTTGTGGCAGACGCCCGGTCCGAGCGATTCCACTTTGATGAGAAGGGAGTCGTCATCGCAGTCGGTCGAAATTTCGCGGACGACCAGACGGTGGCCGGAACTCTCGCCCTTCATCCACAGCTTGTTGCGGGAACGGCTGTAGAAAGTGACGAAACCGGTCTCGCAGGTTTTACGAAAGGCCTCGTCGTTCATGAAACCGACCATGAGAACGCGGCCCGACGACGCATCCTGTATGACCGCGGGAATCAAACCGTCAAGTTTGCTGTAATCAAGACTCATTCTGAATTGTTATGACCCAAACCCGCGGCATTACCGGACGGGGTGCAATAAAAAAAGCCCGCCGGTACTGCGGCGGGCATCCTTTCTTTTGACTTGCAAAACCGGATTAAGCCAGGAGCCGCCACACACGAATCGCCCGATGGTGATGATGGTGATGCCGGGCGGCGGGGATCACTGACATAAAACAACAGTGTAGCAGGATGGCGCGCGCGGCTCAACGGAAATGCGATGGCAGCCTCCGGATCGTGCCAACATCGGATATGGAGGCAGTCGAGTGCCATCTCTGATCTCCTTAAACGTCGGGCTGCCGCAGGACATCGAGTGGCGAGGCCGGACGGTCCGAACGGCAATCTGGAAACAACCGGTCGCGGGCCGGCGTATGATCCGGCGGCTGAACATCGATGGAGACGGCCAGGGTGACCTCGACGGACACGGCGGCGAGGTTCGCGCGGTGATGGTCTATCAACTGGATTCCTATCGCTATTGGGAGTCCCGGCTCAACCGGAGCGATTTCACTTACGGACAGTTCGGAGAAAACTTCACCGTCGAAGGCCTGCCCGACAACGAAGTGTGTATCGGGGACCGTTACCGGATCGGTGAAGCGCTCTTCGAAGTGACCCAGCCCAGAGTGACCTGCTACCGCGTGGGTATTCGGATGGATAACCCGCAAATGGCGGCCCTGCTGGTTTCACATCGCCGGCCGGGCTTTTACTTCCGCGTTCTCGAGGAAGGCCTCGCCGGCGCGGGCGACGAAATCCGCAAGGTCGCCGAAGGCGAGGAGCGCATGACCGTCGCGGAAATCGACGCGCTTCTTTACCTGCCGGGTCACCCGCGCGACCGTCTGGAACGCGCGCTGCGCATAAAAGCGCTCAGCCCGGGATGGAAGAGTTCGCTGCAGGCATTGCTGGAACAGAGCACGGCGGGTGTGTCCAAAAGCGGAAACGCCGGCCTGACGGGATCTCCGGTTCCGCCTCCCGCGTGGCCGGGTTTCCGGCCTCTGCGAGTGAGCCGAATCGATCGGGAAAGCGCCACCGTGATCTCGGCGTCTCTCGAATCGCCGGACCAAACGCCTCTGCCCGCGCCGCTCGCCGGACAATTCCTGGTCACGAGACTCCGTCCGGATCCGGCGAAACCGCCGGTGCTGCGGAACTATTCGCTGTCGGGCGCTCCGGAGGCGGGCGTCTACAGGATCAGCGTCAAGAAAGAAGCCAGTGGCATCGGCAGCAATTATCTGCACAACAGGGTCCGGGCAGGCGACATTCTCGAAACCAGCGCACCACGGGGGAATTTCACGCTGCAGCCGGGCGATGGGCCGGTCGTTCTGCTGAGCGCGGGAATCGGCGCGACTCCGATGCTGGCGATGCTGCACGCGCTGGCGTCGGCAGCTTCGAAGCGCGCGGTCTGGTGGCTGTATGGCGCGCGCAATCGCGAGGAGCATCCATTTGCGGAGGAGTCGCGCCGGCTGATCTCGTCACTGACCGGTTGCCGAAGCTGCGTGGTCTACAGCAGGCCCGGGTCCGAAGATCTGCCCGGACGGGATTACGATGTCGCAGGACACTGGAGCGTTTCCCTGATGGAGAAGCTCGGCGTGCCGAGAGAAGCCGATTTCTATCTCTGCGGGCCCGCGGGATTCGCCGCCATGTTCACCGAAGGGCTGCAGGAATGGGGTGTCGGGGCTGCTCGGATCCACCAGGAAATATTCGGGCCCGGCGCTTCGATTACGCCCGGTATTTTGGGCGCGGCGCGCCTGCGAGCCGGAACTCTTCCGCCGGCTTCGGGGTCGGGTCCCTCGGTTTCGTTCTCGCGCAGCGGCGTGACCGTCTCGTGGGATTCCCGATTCCAAAGCGTGCTGGAACTGGCGGAAGCCTGCGGAGTGACGGTGAGATGGTCCTGTCGCACCGGGGTGTGCCACACGTGCGAGTGCCCGCTGATCGGAGGTGAAATCGACTACGGTCCCGAACCGGTGGAACCGCCGGCGGAAGGCAATGTATGAGTCT
>CAZXCO010000913.1:0-4508 GCA_964639095.1 uncultured Solibacteraceae bacterium | reverse complement strand
GGCCTGGGCCATTACAGCTTCTTCGGCGAGCATGCGCCGGCGAAGACCGACATCTGGGACGAATTCAAGACCAATCCGCATGAATTCAATCCGCCTGAGGGGCGGACGCAGGATTGCGTCGGCACACCCGAAATGCTGCGCACGCGGCTCCGGGAGTTCGAAGAAGTGGGAATCGACCAGGTGATCTGCCTGTCGCAGGCGGGAAAGATCTCCCATGACCTGCTGTGTTCGTCGATCGAACTGTTTTCTCGCGAGGTCTTGCCGGAGTTCAAGGAACGGGATCAGTCCCGCGGTCGGGAAAAAGCCGCCCTGCATGCGCGCATCTCAGAGAAGGCCATGGCGCGAAAGCCTGCGGTGGAAGCCCCGAAGGAGAAGGTTGTGATCCGGGCCGCCGGGCATCACTAAGGGGAATTTCTTCGGGAAACGGCTATCCGGCGCTTTGATATGCTGATCGGACACAGGGAAGGAAAAACAATGAGAAGCAAATACACACTCGCGATTGGAACGATTCTGCTGGTCGCCGGCGTCGGCACGGCATTCGGACAGGGAGGCGGCAGGGGCCGCGGACGGGGACCCGCCGGTCCGGGACTGACGTTGACTTCACCGGCGTTTGAAGACGGCGGCATCATCCCCAACAAGTACACGCAAAACTCTCCCAATCCGGTTTCGCCCGAACTGGACTGGACGCACGTGCCGGCGGGCACGATGAGCTTCGTGCTGCTCATGCACGACCCCGATACCGCGCTGCAGAAGAAGTCCAACGACGTGACGCACTGGATGGCTTTCAATATTCCGGGGACAGCCACCAAACTCGCCGAAGGGCAGTCTGCCGACGCCAAACTCGCCGACGGAATGATTCAGATTGTGAACCTGGGCAGGAAGGTTGGTTACATGGGGCCCGGCGCCGGAGCGGCCGGTCCTTATCACCACTACACGTTTGAGCTGTTCGCGCTGGATAACAAACTGGAACTCGGTCCCGACGCGACCAGAGAACAGATCATGGACGCCATCCAGGGACACATTGTCGGAAAGGGCGTACTGGTAGGCCGCTTCCACCGGTAACGCGGTTGTTTCTCACACGGGGCAGGGAGCCCTGCCCCGTGCAATGACTCTCCCAGGGGAATTACGGAACTACAGACTACTGGACCGTGCCCGACCACCCGAATCCATCGGAGGGCCGCTTGATGCTGCGCATACGGATGCGGTGATCTTCCGGATTGCGGCCCGGATTGCCGGTGATGATGACGTGGTCGCCCGGCTTCAGCGTATCGCGCGAGACACCCTCACGGCTCAACTGACCGCCGCCGCCCCACTCGACCGCCCAGGTCTGCATCTTGCCCTTGTCGTCCGGAGCCTCGATATGAACGAAGGAATGAGGATTCCGGAACATGAACTGGACTAGATTCCCTTCGACCGTGATGGTCTTGTCTTCGAAATACGTCGCGGCAAAAGAGTGGTGGGCAAACGCCGGAACTGCAGCCATGAATGCCCCGGCAAGCACCAGAGCAAAGGTAGCACGCTTCATAAACGCTTCTTCTCCTGATCCTCAAAATGAGGTTCTGGCTCGAAGCTATCATGCCGGGGCCGGCGAACCACTGGTCGAGCACGTCATGTGACGGTACGTGACGGCCATGTTACATGTCCGCAAGCTTTTGTTTTCAATAAACTGCGCGGCGGGTCTACTTCTCCGGAGGCAGCGGCGCCCTGGTGGCCGTGAGTTCCCGGTGGAACATGTACGTGATCTCGGTTGGAACCCCGTCCATCGACCGGACTCGCAGCACCACCTGAAAGTAGCGCGGAATCGAGCCATTGGACTTCCTCATTTTCGAAACCAGCATCTTCGCCACCGAAGGATCGGTAAGAGCCTGTGCTCCGGCCATGACGCTCGAAATCTGATTGCCGGAAAGGCTCAGGATCTCACCCTTGCCTCGCAATCCGGGAACGCGGCTGATGAGCGAGTAGGTGTCCATGCTGTCCTCGCCGCCGCGCCGCTCTCCGGGGTGCTGGGCGGGGCCCGGCCCTTCCGGAATGAACGAGGGTTCCCCTGGCCGGGGGTGGAGGTTCCGGATCCCGTCGGGTTCGAGGAGAATCTCCTGGTCCACCCGCAGCGCCCGGATCTCACGGTCGCCTGTCAACGGTCCCAGGAAAACGACATTCTCCTCCATGAGTTCGGGCAGAGAAAGCAGATTGGCGCGGGTCATGACGAGGCTCTTCTGGCGGGCGCCGAGAAACTGGCCGAGCAGAAGGGCTGCCGTCGCTGTCCCGACGCCCGTATATCCGAACGTCGGCTGCACAGTATTCACGTGCAAGGCTTCTTTCAGGGCGGCGATGCCTTTGGATTTGGGGACGTCCGACCAGTCATTCACGTCGAACTCGCGCAGGAAGCCGTAACCCGGAATCAGTACCGATAACGGAGTGGCGATGCAGACGACCAGGGGCCGGTTGGAGGAAAGGATCGGCTCCCATAACTTCTGGATGTCGGGGGTCCATGCCGCCTCTGGGTTTTTGGCTTGTCTGGCCAGCGATCGATCGGCCTGCCAAAAGCGCACGGCGAAAAATGCCGCGAGAGCAACCGCCGCCGCGAGCCCCAGGGCGAGCGCCAGTTCACGCCGCTGCCATCGTCGGCGAGCCGGGGCTTCCGCCGCGGCGGACTCGGCGGCGGGCGCCGGCTCGAAAACGGCTTTGCGGGGCTCGAATACGACCCGGAAGCCCCCTTTCGGGAGATCGACCAGGATGGTGTCCTGGGCGCCTTCGGTCCGGTAATATTCCGCCAGCTTTTGACGAAGCCGCCCGACCTGCATACGGACCGCTGACTCCTGCCGCGGATCGTAGGATGAAGGCTTCCCCAGCGCGTCGACCGCTACCGTATATTCCTTGAGTTCGTCGGCCGTTCCCGCAAGCGAAGCGTCGGCAAGGTAGGAGAGAAGATGCCGAAGGACGTCGGAGCTGCGAAAGGTCTTGCTCTGGAAGATCCGCTCGACCTGGGCGCGGGCTGCTTCGACTTCCAGAACCATGGTGTTATCAGAGCCGGTGTTCGTGTGGATTGTGGAACGCGTTCCCAAAAGGCTTCAAACGCCTTGCGTTACAAACCCATTGTAGTACTGCGGCGGGCGGGGGCAAGCGGGAGGATGCCCCTCTTTTATTTGGCCGAAGGCAGGATCCGGGCCAGATTTCCCATCATTTCCTGTTCGTCCGCCGAGTAGCGGCGGCGGAACGCCTCCGTATTCATGTAGTCCTCGCGCTCGTCGTCCGACATTCCCGTCATGTGGCGCAGTTCCTGGTTGATCGTTTTCCGGCGGTCCTGAGGCAACTGATTCAACTGCCGCATCGAGCGGCGGACTTCGTTCTGCTTCTGGGGCGGCAGGCTGTTCAAGCGGTCGAGCCGGTCCAGCCGCCGTTTCTGCGCGGCGGGCGGCAGGCTTTCGAAATTCTGGATTCTCTTCTCGATCTGCGCCCTGCGGGCGGGCGGCAATCGGGAGAGCGCCTGCTCCCGCTGCTCGGGCGTCATGCGGGACAACTGGCGCAGAATCTCCTCGCCGGGATGGCGCGCCGCGATCGCACGCGGGCGCGGTGCTGCCGCGCGCCCGGAGCCCCTTTGCGCCCCGAACGCGGGAACAACAGCGAGAGCGGCCGCCAGCGCAACCGTATATGGGCGGGAGAGAGGCATTCCGTTACATCGTCTTCGAACGGGCGCTCGCGGGCGGCGCCACTGCATCCAGTTGATGCAGCAGTTCGATATCGTCCAGCGCTTGTTCCACCTGGTCGGCTTCCCGGATCGACACGCCTCTCACGGAACTCTTCCCCGCGGGGTGATCGAATAGAAATCCGGCCGCCATCAGGATCAATGCCGCCGTCAGGGGCACCGCCGCCTTCCAATGGGACAACTGCAGCGTTCCGGCGATCTTTTTGTACCACGGCGCCGACGCGGCGGCATCGATCCGCTGCCACAGCTGCCGATTGAAATCCATACTGACGGGCGCGGGCTCCCAGCGGTCGAGCGCGTTCCAGAGAGCCGCCTGCGACTGCCCGAGCGATGCACAGTCCGGGCACGTCGCCATGTGCCGCTCGACCAGGGCTTTGCTTGCTGCGTCCAGCCGTCCCGCCGAGTAATCGAGCAGCAAAGCGGTTTCCTGTTCCTGCAAAGGACACGTCATTTGGGGCCTCCCATGTGCGCCAGTTTCGCTCGTAACGTTTCATAAGCCCGGAACAGCATACTCTTCACCGCCGATTCCGAGCACTGCAGGACGTTTGCGATTTGAGAATATTCCATCTCCTCGTATTTGTGCATCAGAACGGCGGCCCGCTGTTTGCCGGGCAGCGCCGCAATCGCGTCCCTGATTTCCTGCAGCCGGATCTGATACACCATTTGCTGTTCGACGGACGGCGTCCGGTCGGGGACTTCGCGGCCCGGCAACTCGCCATCCGTCTGCGATTCCCGCGTGGCGTCGAGCCGCTCGTGGGACTGTTCGCGCCTCTCATCCCGCAGATGGTTCAGGGCCAGATGGGTC
>CAZXCO010000912.1:0-4418 GCA_964639095.1 uncultured Solibacteraceae bacterium | reverse complement strand
GTGGAATACCGGTCGGTTGCCGACATCCGCAATGCGATCGCATATTTCAAATCCCTGTACAACAATGCTTCGGACGCGCCTGCGTCGACGGTCCCGAAAGTCCGCACGTTCCTGATGTACGGCAAGAAAGGCTATTGACCGGTGGGATATTTCCGCAATCTCGCGAATGCCTTTCTGGGCCGGCCGTCCGCTATGGCGCCATCCGGATATAACGCGGCGACCTCCGGCCGTCGCATGCTCGGCGCCGGGAGCAGCTATCGCGGAGTGAACAGCCTGGCGCTCTCCGACGGGCCACTCCTGACTGGTCGCTCCCGGAAGGCGGTCATGGATAATCCCCGCGCCGCAAGCGGTGTCGGAGGCTTCGTCTCAGAAGTGATCGGGTCCGGGATCCGGCCGCATTCGAAGCACAGCGATCCGGAAAAGCGCCGGAAGATCGAGAAGGAATTCGCGCTCTGGGTGCCGCAATCCTCCTCATCGCGCCGGCTGGGTCAGGATGGAAAGCCCGACAGCCTGCAGGACTTTTTTACTCAACAGCAGCTCGTATGCCGTAACACGGTCGAGGCCGGCGAGGCGTTCGCCAGGCTGCGGTACCGCACAAATGCGGATCTCTCCCCGTTTGGACTCCGCGTCCCGCTTCAGATTGAGCTGATCGAGCCTGAGCAGCTCGCGTTCTGGCGCATGTCCGGCGAAATGGCTTCGCCGCAGAATCTGGTGCGCGCTTCGATCGAATTCAATCAAATCCATGAGCGTGTGGCGTACCACTTTTATCGCGAGCACCCCGGTGACTCGGCTATCTGGCCGAATACATATGAAGTAGTTCGCATTCCGTCCGGCAGCATTCTCCACATCATGGAGTTCATTCGCGGCAATCAGATCCGCGGCATGACGGCTCTCGCGCCCATCCTTACGGCTTTACACGATCTGGATGATTTCAGCGATGCGACGCGCCTCGCACAGAAACTCGGAGCCTTCCTTTTCGCCTGGAAGAAGACTCTTTCTCCGGATGACTCTGGATTCGCGGCGAAGTCCTCTGTGGGAACGAATACCGCGCCCGCCGACGCCGCATATGTTGAGGTCCAGCCGGGCACGGTCAACATCCTTGACGCGAACGTCAACGAAGAATTTGACTTCTATGCGCATCCCGGCGTAGCGGCGACATATGACGCCTTCATGCGCGGCGAGCTGCAGGCGATCGCCACCGCCATGCGGGTTACCTACGACATGCTGACCGGCGACATGACGCAGGTGAACTATTCCAGCGCCCGGATTCGGCTGATCGCCCTTCGCAGGCTGTGGAGGCAATATCAGAAGTCGGTGATCGTGCACCAGTTCTGCCGGCCGGTGTGGCGGGCATGGCTTGATGCGGCGGCGCTGGCCGGCATGATCGACGCATCAGATTACGCCCGGAGCCCGGAGGAATACCTCAACGTGGAATGGCTGCCGGAGCCCTGGGATTGGGTCGATCCGGTGAAGGACGCGACCACCGCCAGGATGAAGATCGAGTCGGCGCTCACCAGCCGGGAAGCCACCGTTGCGGGCCTTGGCCACGATGTTGAGGATGTGGACGAGGCGATTCAGCGCGATCACGATCGTGAGAAGCGGCTTGGCATCTACCCGGTTTATGGCGCCGCCCGCGTCAGTGAAACCGCGCCGGCTGATGGCGCCGCGCCTGACGCAGAGAGCGAAGACGAGGAGGGTAAAACGAAATGATTCCGTCCGCAGTTCTGCAGACGTCTGCAAACGGCTCGCCGTCGGCCGGTTCTCGCCGAAGTGAGGTAATCGCCCGCATCGGTTCCCGTCCGGCATTGATTCAGATGGCCAACATCTCCGACTATTTCGGGGACGCCGCCCCTTACCGGATTGAAGAGGGCATCGGCATCATCGACATCAGTGGACCGCTTTCGAATGCGCCGTGGTCCTGGCGGGGAACGACCTATGGCGAAATTCAGGAGCAAATGAAGATCGCGATGCAGGATCCGAACGTACGCGGCATTCTGCTGAACGTCAACTCCCCGGGCGGTGAATCCGATAACTCGTTCGAGACGGCTGCGGTGATCGCGGCCGCGGCCGAAAAGAAGCCGGTTTATGCGTGCGCCGCGACGATGGCCTATTCAGCCGCTTATCTTCTCGCGTCGCAGGCAGAAAAGATTTACTGCACGCCCGTAAGCGGCGGTGTCGGATCGATCGGAGTCTATTGCGCGCATTTCGATTTTTCGAGTTTCCTCGAGCAGTCGGGCATCAAGGTCACATTGATTTCCGCTGGCGATGGAAAGACTCTGGGTAATCCCTATGAACCCCTTTCGGAGAGCGATCTCGATCAGCTCACCGTCGAGATCGACCGCCTCTATGGCGAGTTCGTATCAGCCGTAGCACGAGGCCGCAGTATGGACTCGGCCGCCGTTGTGAAACTCGGCGCGCGCTGCTATGATGGCGCGCCCGCGGCTCTCGTGGCCCGGCTGGCGGATGCGCCAGGCGACCTCTCGACCGCATGGGTCGATCTTTGCTCCCTGATCCAGCGAGCCGAATGGCAGCCGTTGATGCGCGGCCGGACAATCTCCGTGGCATCCGCCACGAATTCACAGAAGGAGAAAGAGCAAATGGCAGGACTGAACACCGGGGCGGAGACCACGCAGCATACGGCTGCCGACCTCGAGAAAATGATTGCGACTGCGAAGGATGAGGGCTACGCGGGCGCTGCGGAAGTGATTGACCTCTGTATGATCGCGGGTCAGCCCGGGAAGATCGCCGGCTTTGTCGCCGCCAAGAAATCCGCTGCGGATGTGCGCAAAGAGCTGATCGCGGTGCGCTCGGGCAGCGAGGGCGCCGAATTGAACACGACGCTGATGCCCGGCACCGACACGGGTTCGAAGCCGTCGAATCAGAACGGCAAGGCCAGACCGTGGAAGGAAGTCCTCTCCGCTCTCGGCCTCGCTCGCAAATAGTCTGAGAAGCACACGGACAGTCAAAAACACAGGAGAATTCAATGTCGACAATTACCGAAAATCCCCGCGTTACGGATGTTCTCCTCTTCGAGGAGGGCGAGGAATTCAACTTTGTGCGTGATCAGATCACGCTCGCCAGCGGCACGCCGGCCTCGGTCGTCGGCCAGGTGCTGGGCAAGATCACCGCATCGGGCAAGTACACTCAGGTCGCCCCGGCCGCTTCGGACGGCTCGCAGAACGCCGCCGCGGTTCTTCTCGTGGCCGCGGATGCTTCGGCTGCCGACGTCGTCGCCGTGGCCGTTACGCGCGGCCCCGCGATTCTGAAGTCCGGAGGTCTGGCATGGACCTCGGGAATGACGGGCACGCAGAAGACAACGGCGCTCGGGCAATTGCAGGCGCTCGGCATGCCAAACAGAACGGATTACGGCGCCTGAGAAGCGTCCAGAATCCCGAATTTCACAACAGGAGACTGACATGAGTGTGACGATTCTTGACGTTTTCAACCAGGACGCCTTCGGCGTGATCGCGCTGACCGACGTCGTCAATGACATGACTCCCCAGTATGGCTATCTCGATGCGCTGGGTCTGTTCCGCGATGAGGGTGTGAGCACGCGGAGCGTCGCGGTCGATTTCGACCCCGTGACCAACCACTTGTTGCCTCAATCGCACTGGGGTGGTCCCGGCGTGGCAAACAAAACTGCGCTGGGCAAATCGAAGAGTTTCTCGATCCCGCACTTCCCCGTGAACGATACGGTTCTTGCTGGCGATCTGCAGAGCCGCCGTCGCCCGGGTTCGGATCAGACCCTCGACGCGCAGTTTGTGCTGGCGAAGAAGCTGCGGGAGATGAGGACGAAGCTCGAGCAGACGCGAGAGTGGATGCGGCTCGGCGTCCTCAAGGGCGGCCTGGTCAAAGACGGCGCCGGAACGACGATCCTTGACATCTACGGCGATTTCGGTCTGTCGCAGACCTCGACGTCCTTCGTGCTGGGCACAACGACGACCGATGTCATGGGCAAGATCGCGGGCGTCAAACGCAATATTCTGGCGGCCCTCCGCGGCGAGCTGATGACACGGTTTATCGGTCTTTGCTCGGATGGCTTCTATGATGCCTTCGTGTCGAACCCGAATGTTCAGAAGGCCTTCCAGTATTTCCAGAACAACAACGGCCAGGATCTGGCGAGCGATTATTCCGCCGGCTCGGCCGTGCAGTCGGCGCCCGGCATGTTCGCCGGCGTGCCCGGCTTCAAATTCGGCGGCGTCACCTGGATCAATTACAGCGGTTCGGTGACAGACTCGACCGGCTCCGCGCAACCGATGATCGACTCCAATTCCGCATATGTCCTGCCCATGGGAACAAACGTGTTCCGGAACTGGTACGCGCCTGCGGATTACATGGAGACGGTAAACACCGAGGGTCTGCCTTTCTATGCCAAACAGCGCGTCATGGAATTCGACAAAGGCATTCAGGTGGAATGC
>CAZXCO010000911.1:0-6368 GCA_964639095.1 uncultured Solibacteraceae bacterium | reverse complement strand
AGCGATCGACCGCCTGCTCGCCGGCCGCACGGTGTTCGTGATCGCCCACCGGCTGTCCACGATCACGCATGCCAGCCAGATCCTCGTGCTCGACCGCGGGCGGATCGTGGAGCGCGGGACGCACTCCGAGCTCTACAGCCTGCACGGGCGTTACTGGGATATGTATACGCGCCAGCACGCACTCGACGAAAACCTGTTTCTCGCGCCGGGAGAAGGCGACGCCATACCAGAGGCGGCGGTGGCTTCCGGACCCTCGCGGGAAGGACCGCTGCTGCCGCGGAATCTCTGAGGCAACGCCATAAAGATGAACCTGGGACAGCGCGCCGCGCGCGTAATTATTTTGTATCCTGAAACATCGGATACCACGCGATGGCTCTAACCATTACGACGCGCAAATGCGAGCCTGACATCACGGTAATCGAGATCGGCGGCCGCATTACGCTCGGCAGTGAGAGCAGCCAGATCGAGACGTATGTCCTGAAGTCGCTCAACGAGGGAGCGCAGAAGCTCATTTTCGACTTGTCTCAGGTTTCTTATATTGACAGTACGGGAATCGGCAAAATCGCCTATTGTTCCGGGAAGATTTCCCAGCGAGGCGCCCACGCCGCGGTAGCCGGCGCGAGCGGGCTGGTTCTGGATGTTTTCAAGCTGACTCGTCTCGACACGGTGATCCGCTTTTTCCCCGATATCCGCTCCGCCTGCGCGGCATTTCCAGCCGCCAGCGCTTCAGCCTGAATATATGCAAGTTCTTCAAGCTGGCCGTCACAAACTGATCCTTCTCGAGATTGATTCCGCCACAGTGTCTGCGGTCGCCCAGCAGGCCGGCTTCGACGCCAGACTCAAGGAATCGCCGCGCAGTATTCTGCTGGACCTGACCGCGGAACAGCGCGAGACACCTTTGCTGCTGTTTGACGCTGCCGATCCGGCGAATCTCGGCTGGTTTTCGCGCTGCCAGTTTTACGTGGATGGCCGGACCGGCAACGTGATGCAGACGCCGATGGCGGTGGCGAACAAACGGGATCGCGCGGGGCGCAATATCCATAACGGCCTTCGTTTGCGAATCGCCAAGGAGTTACCCTCCACCTTCCGGCTGCCCGGCAAACAGCCGATGACGGAGCAGGTCTTTTACGCGATGCTGAACAACTTTCTGCAGGCGCTGATCCGGACCGGCGTGGCGATCTGCGGCGGTTCGGTGGTTCAGCCGCTGGCCGGGCGCTCGGAGACGCCGGGCTCCCGCAATTGAGGTGAAGCCCGCGGATCGTCGGTCCGGCAGGGCCATCACAGGAAGGGTTGCCGTGAGTAATGCGGGGGATGCCATCCTGATCCGGTCTGCTGTCGAATCCGACTACCCCGCCATCGCACGCATTCAGTACCGCTGCCCGGAAACAGCGCAATGGCCTCTGGGCGACTATTCCGGATACCCGCTGCTGCTGGCGGTGGCCGAAGGACAGCCCGCGGGATTCTGCTCCTGGCGGCAGAGCGCGCCCGACGAGGCGGAGATCCTGAATATCGCGGTGGATCCTTTGTGGAGGCGGCGAGGAGTGGGCTCCGCGCTGCTCGGCGCAGTATGCAGCCGCGCGAAAGGCGTCATTTTTCTTGAGGTTGCTGAACAGAATGCGCCGGCCATCGCACTTTACCGGAAGCATGGTTGGGAGGAAGCGGGAATGCGGCCCGGATACTACAACCACGGCCTTGGAAACGCTGTTGTCATGAAAAAACGTTCATGGTAAAGTCCTGGGTAGACGGACGTGGCAATCGTTCGCCACTTCAAGAATGAAGTGAAGCTACCTGCCGTGCCGGCCAACGGTTCCGGGGCCGGCTGGCGAGGCGACTCCACTAAGGAGAGATGCCCTGAATGGAACAAAACGCATTGGAAGAAATCAAAGCGCACCTGATGCAGACGAATGAGAAGTATCGTCACCTCATGGAACAACATCATGAGTACGACCGCCAGGTGGAGGCGCTGGAAGGAAAACACGCGCTCAGCGCCGCGGAGGAACTGGAAGAACATCGTCTGAAAAAGCTGAAACTCCATTTGAAAGACGAGATGGAACAACTTGTCAGCGAGTACCGGCTGCAACACGCCGGCTAGCTCTCATCGGGCGCGCTGCGCCGGAATACACAGACCCGGCCGCTCCGACGCAGGAGCGGCCGGGTTTTCGTTTTTTCAGAGGCATCGTTCTGGCGGGGATTATGGACGACGACGAAATTCCGGTTCGCATTCCGGTGGAAAACATCTTCGATCTCCATTCCGTGCCACCGCGGGATGTGCGGGGTGTCGTCGAGGAATATCTCGCCGAAGCTCATCGGCTCGGGTTGCGGGAACTGCGGATTATCCATGGGAAGGGCATCGGAGTGCAGCGGGAAATTGTGCGCGCCATTCTGGCGCGTACACCGTTTGTGGCCGATTTTCGCGATGCCCCGATCGAGGCGGGCGGCCGGGGCGCAACTGTCGTAACCCTGGCGGGCGTCACCTGAGAGGGGGGCGATCTTTTTTGCGCATGCGGCCGCGGACCTTCAGGTGAATGGGAGTGCCCTCGAATCCGAAGCGTTTGCGGAGCTGATTCATCAAATAACGTTCGTGAGAGAAGTGGAGGGGACCGGCCTTATCGGTAAACAGAACGAACGAGGGGGGCCGGACGCCGGTCTGGGTGATGTAGAGAACTTTGCGCTCCTCGAAGTGAAGCGTTTCGACAAAGCGGTTCAACTCGCCTGTGGTCACGCGCCGGAAGGCGGACTCGTTGATGCGCGCAATCAGATCGAACAGGTCTTTGATGCCCGTCGCGTTGAGAGCAGAGATGAAAATCATGGGCGCGTAATCGAGAAACTTCAGGCGGTCGCGCACATTCTGCTCGAACTCCTTCCGCTTTCCGGACGAGATGAGATCCCACTTGTTGATGCACAGGATCACGGGACGCCCGCCTTCGTGCGCGTATCCGGCAATGGTGGCGTCGAGTGCGACGAAGCCCTCGCTTGCATCCATGACGACGAGCACGATGTCCGCCAGGCGGATGTGCCGGCGCGCCATCACGACACTGAGCTTTTCCGCCATTTGCTTTGTTTTGCCTTTCCGTCGGATGCCGGCGGTGTCGACGAAGATGAACTTCGTGCCGTTGCGTTCGACGGTTTCATCGACCGCATCGCGTGTGGTGCCGGCGACGGGGGACACGATCGAGCGCTCGCGTCCGGTCAGAGCGTTGAGGAGGGTTGATTTTCCGACGTTGGGGCGCCCGATGATGGCGACCTTGATACCTTTTTCCGTCGCAGCCTCGGCGGCAACAGGAAAGTCCGCCGTGATGTGATCGAGAAGGGCATCGAACCCGAGGCCGTGCTCGGACGAGACGGGAAAGACGTCTTTGAATCCGAGCGCATAAAAGTCGTGAATCTGTTCTTCCCTCTTGCCGGTATCGCATTTGTTGACGACCAGCGTGACGGGCTTGCCGGTTTTGCGAAGCATGGCCGCCAGTTCCCGGTCGGATGCCGTAATTTCACCTCGCCCGTCGACGAGGAATATCACGTGGGAGGCCTGTTCGAGGGCGACGCGCGCCTGGGCAAGAATCTGGCTCGGGATGTAGTCGGCATCGCTGACGACAATGCCGCCGGTATCGATCAGTTCGAAGTTCCTGCCTTCGTGGCTGGCGAAGCCGTGGATGCGGTCGCGGGTAATGCCGGGCTCGTCGCCGACGATGGACCGGCGCTGGCCAGTGATGCGGTTGAATAATGTGGATTTGCCGACGTTCGGCCTTCCAACGATCACGACCGCTGGAATTCCTCCCGGCGGTTTCTGTTCCGGCATGGATACCTGAATGATAGCCTTCGGCATGTGCTGAACTGATAAGGAATGGGTGCGATTCCAGTCCGGACGCGGAGCGAAGTGCAACGGTTCTTCCGCCCCGGCGGGCTGCTGGCGGCAAAACACCCGGGCTTCGAACCGCGCAGGGGCCAGGTGGAAATGGCCACGGCGGTGGATGAGGCCTTATCGGAAGGGCGCAAGCTCGTGGTGGAGGCGGGGACCGGGACCGGCAAGACTCTGGCCTATCTGGCGCCGGCACTGCTTTCCGGCAGGCGCGTCGTGATTTCGACGGGGACGAAGGCGCTCCAGGAGCAGTTGTTCTTCCGGGATATCCCGTTCCTCGAACGGGTGTTCGAGCGACCGCTGCGCGTTTGCTACATGAAAGGCCGTAGCAATTATGCGTGCCGGCAGAAGATCTACGAAGCCGAAGGCTCTCCTGTGCTCTCGGGCATGCAGGAAGTCGCGGATTTTCAGGTCATCCGGGAGTGGGAGAAGGCGACGGAGACGGGCGACCGGGCCGAGATCCGGACCCTTCCGGAAGACAGCACCGCATGGAGCAAAATCGATGCTCGATCGGAGCTCTGCGCGGGAGGAAAATGCCCGCAGTACGAGCGCTGTTTCATTACGCTGATGCACCAGCGCGCGGCAGAGGCCGACATCATCATCGTCAACCACCACCTCTTTTTCGCGGATCTTGCGGTGCGAAGGGATGAGGCGGCGAGCATACTGCCCGACTATAACGCCGTGATTTTCGATGAGGCGCACGAGCTTGAGGACGTGGCCGGCCAGTACTTCGGTTTTACGGTGAGCAGCTATCGTGTGCAGGAGTTGCGGCGGGACATTGCGGCAATTTCGAGAATGAGGAAGTTCGGGTCGGAGGAACTGGACAGGATACTGACGCGGCTCGATGAGATCGCGGTGCATTTCTTCGGGCTGCTTCCGGGCGCGGAGGGCCGGTCGAGTTTTGCCGGACGGCGGGAGTTTCTGGCCCGGTACGAGGAGGTTTACACGGATCTGCTCGCCGCGTTCGACCTGCTGGCCAGCCATCTCCGGCTGATCGCGGACGCGCCGCAGGAGGTGATTCCACTGCACCGACGGACACAGGAATTGCGAGCGGCGCTCGAATTTCTGATCGAAGGCGAGAATCCGGGCTTCGTCCACTGGATCGAGAGGCGGGGACGAGGGGTCTTTCTGCAGGCGACGCCGATCGACGTGGCCGACGTTCTGCGAGAGCACCTCTGGGGGAAAGTCGATACGGCTGTGCTGACGTCGGCAACGCTCGCGGTCGCCGGGCGATTCGATTATGTGCAGTCGCGGCTGGGGCTGGACAATGCGAGAACGCTGGTTGTGCAGAGCCACTTTCAGTATGAGTCGCAGGCGCTGCTTTATATTCCGCGGCATTTGCCGCATCCTTCGAGCCCGGGATACGTGAAGGCGGCAAGCGAGGAGATTGTCCGGATTCTGGGGGCGAGCCGGGGCCGGGCTTTTGTGTTGTTCACCAGCTATCAGCAGATGCGGCTGATTTACGACCGTGTTTCGTTCGCGATCGAGTATCCGGTGCTGGTGCAGGGCACGGGGCCGCGTATGGCGCTGCTGGACGAATTCCGGGAAACACCGCATTGCGTGCTTTTTGCGACTTCGTCGTTCTGGCAGGGTGTCGATGTCCCAGGGGAACAGTTAAGCTGCGTTATCATTGATAAGTTACCGTTTGCGGTGCCGAGCGACCCGGTGGTGGAAGCGCGGATCCGCAACGTGCGAGAGGCCGGGGGCAATCCTTTTTACGATTATCAGATCCCGCAAGCCGCCATTGCTCTGAAGCAGGGTTTCGGACGACTGATCCGAACGCGGTCGGACCGCGGCGTGCTTTCGCTTTTGGATAACCGGATCACGCAGCAGCGTTACGGGCAGGTGTTTTTTGACAGTCTGCCGGATTATGCGTTTTCGACGAAGTTCGCAGACGTGGAGAGATTTTTCGATGTTTGAAGTTTCGATAGAGCACACATTTTCGGCAGGGCACGCCTTGCGGCATTACAAAGGCAAATGCGAAAACGTGCATGGGCACAATTACCGGGTGCAGGTTGTGCTGCGGGGCGAAAAGCTGGATTCGACAGGCCTGCTGGCGGACTTCGTGGACCTGAAAAAGCTGCTGCGGGCGATTGCCGAGCCGCTGGATCACGTTTTTCTGAACGATATCGAGCCGTTTACGACTTTGAATCCATCGGCGGAGAACATTGCCTGGTATATCTGCGAGAAACTTCAGGAGGGGATCCGGCAGGAGAACCCGGTGGAAGTAGCTGAGGTCAAGGTCTGGGAAACAGACGTTCAGTCGGCCACGTATCGTCCGTCTCCCAGGTAGGATCGCCGGGCGCCGCAACCGGCGCCTATTCGACCCAATAAGTTACGAGCACGCCCTCCCCGGCGACGTCGGAATCGATCGCATAGTCCATCAGACGGATCGAATTCCGGCCGTCCTGCGATTCGATTTCAAAACTCTCCGAAAAACCACCCGAAGAATTGGGGGCGAGCACACGAGCGACACCCGCCAGCGTCGCCTTGACCATGGCCGGGATACCGA
>CAZXCO010000910.1:0-2942 GCA_964639095.1 uncultured Solibacteraceae bacterium | reverse complement strand
CGCCGTTTTCAGAGCCGGCATTTCCGGCCCGTCCGGGCTCTGATCAAAGCGTGTCACGTACTCCTGCTGACTCTCACGGCCGCGGTCGTCTGGACCGGGCATGACGTCGTTTTCCGTTCGGCCGGGTGGACACTTCGCCGGTTTCGGGAGGAAACGTGGCAGGAGTTCGATCTGCTCTATCGCACGTAACCTCATTTGCGACCAGAGGCCGCGGCATGAATCGCCGATCGTCATATTGCATCCGCGAGGTCAGAGTAATCACGATCCAGATAAGCCGTCCTGTAGATTCGCCGCTGACCGGCTCTTCCCGCCAGGCTCTGCCCAGCAAGCAATGCCACTATCTTCGTCCCCGAGGCTGTTATCTACGGTTTTCCCGGCCTTGCCGATAAGAGATCGAAGCGACTCAGCCAGTGGCGGGCCTGAGAGTTCCTTCAGGATAAGCGCGCATTTCTGCTGAAAGCGGGACTCGAGAGATCTGCTGCGGCGCCTGCCGCGGTTGATCAGAATAATACTTCCCTGAATACGCACATTATTCATGAAAACCAGGCGCTGCGCTCCTGACGGGCATCTTGCTGCAGGCAGCGGGCCGGGCCGAGACGACGTCCTGCGGCCGTGTACTTCCGCAACAGCGCTGCGGCGAAGCGCGCCGCCACAACACATGCATTTACGCAAAATCGCAGGAAATTCGGCGATTTTTTTTCGGCCACAGGCATGCGTGGACACGTGAGTGACCCCTGTCCGTCTTCTTTCGCTGGCCGCGCTGACCCCCCTGCTCGCGAGCGCCGCCGAATTCACCACCTGGGTCGCAGGGGCCAATTCCTATCAAGTCGCCCGAGTAGCGGCGGACGCCAGCGGCAACACGTACGTCGCGGGCACGCGCGCCCTGGCGACCTCCAACGATATCTTCCTGGTAAAGCTCGACTCTTCCGGGGACATCGTCCTCTTCCGTGAGATTTCGGGCGGCGGCAGCGACACCGTTTCCGATATGGCAGTCGATTCGGCCGGAAATATCTATGTGGCGGGTTCAACCACGTCGCTCTATTTCCCGGTAGTCCATGCCATGCAGACTTCCCCTGGCCCTGGCTTTCTGTTCAAGCTGAGCGCAGATGGAAGCCAGTTGATCTGGTCCACCTACTATCGCGAAGCCATTGCCGGAATTGCGTTGGATTCGTCCGGAAACGTGTACCTGACGGGTTCGACCGCAGATCCCCAGTATCCTGTCACCGCGGGTCTTCCCGCGGGCAAGGCCGGCTATACAGGCGCGTTTCTGACGAAGATCGCCGCCGCGGGCGACCAGATCGTCTATTCCGGGGTAATCGCCGGCACAGGCCATGCATGCAGCGGCGGCAGCAGTTGTTTTCTCAGTCCGATGGTCACGAGTGGCGTTGCTGTCGCTGTGGATGCTGCCGGCGACGCCTTCATGGCGGGCAATACCAATACAGCCAGTCTGCCAACGACTCCGGGCGCTCCCGTCGCCGCCGGAACCGGCGCCTTCGTCTGCGCGGTCAAAGCGGACGGTTCCGCGATGACCTACCTCACTCTTGTGGGATCCGCCACCGCGAGTACAGGCCCGACCGCCCTCTTCCTGGGAAATACCGCATCTGCAATTGCTGCGGATGCGGCTGGCAACGCATATGTTACCGGCTCGACCTTCGACACGGGTTTCCCCGCCAGTTCCGGGGCGTTTCAGACTGCATACGGCGGTTCGAATAACGGGTTTCCTCCTCTCACCGATGCTTATGTCATGAAAATCAATCCGGCGGGCACGGGCATCGTGTGGGCCAGCTACCTCGGTGGCAGTGCCACCGATTCTGCGCATTCGCTTGCGGTGGATGCCTCCGGCCAGGTCTGGATCGCCGGAACAACCGCCTCGGACCAGTTCCCCAGCGCGCAGGGCTGGATCGCCGGAAGCGATTTCGTCTCCGGCTTCAGCGCCGATGGAGCGCATCTCGTCTATTCGGCTCGCTATCCCAATGACGGCGCGTCGCGCAGCATCGCTGCGGACCCTGATGGCTTCATCCATTTCGCCGGGCCCACCGGCACGGTTTCAGCCATCGATCCTGGCGCCGCTCCCACGGCGAAGATATTCGGCATCGCGAATGCCGCCAATGGTCCGCTTGATGCGAGAGTGTCGCCAGGCCAGGTGATTTCCATCTACGGGCCGCACATCGGTGGTTCGAACCCGGTTACCGCGACCGCCGATTCCTCCGGCAAGTTGCCCGTTCAACTCGCCGGATACCAGGTCACAATGGGCGGAACGCCGCTTCCCCTGCTCTATGTATCGGACTCGCAAATCAATGCGATCATCACCGATCCATTGCTCGAGAGCGCCACATTGAAGGTGATCGGACCTTCCTTCGAAACGCCGGATTTCAGCGTGGCGCAAGTAATATCCCGCCCCGAGATCTTCAGCAGCAGCGCAGCGGCCGCCGTGATGAACGTGAATACGGGGGCCATTCTGAACGCCGCTATCGCTGTGAATCAGGATGGGACGCTCAACTCGCAAAGCAATCCCGCACACATCGGAACTTACGCGGCCATCTGGATAACCGGTTCGGGAGCGATTCCGGGCATCGAGGCCGGCTCGATCGCAACAGCGGCCCGTGACACCGGGTGTTGCAGCATATTACTCAACAACAAACAGCAACTCGTCGCTTACGCCGGCTACGCGCCGGGCGCGGCGCTCGGCGTTTCGCAGATCAATTTCCAGATCAACCCCTCCGTTGCGATTACAAAAAACCAGGTCGTTCCCATGTTCCTGCAGGCTGGTGGAGTCGATGGAACGCTCTCCCGCACCGTAACGCTGTGGGTCACCAATTGACCAAAAGCAGCGCTCGCGGAAAAAGTCTATACTCTGGTCAACAGCGTGGAACGTTGTATGGAATCCGTACAGATCGAGCGATTCTATCTGGGCTGCCTGGCAAACGCCTCATACTTCATTC
>CAZXCO010000909.1:0-3664 GCA_964639095.1 uncultured Solibacteraceae bacterium | reverse complement strand
CCACCACGTACGACCTGCAGGTACCAGCCAAAGGCAATCTGCTCGTGGATATGTTCGGCGGTGGCGGAGCGGACTGCATCAGCGCGACTTCTACGACGCCAGCAAATACGATTTCCGATCCCGGCTGCACCCTCAACGGCGCGGACATGTTCGTCGATGCCCATTACATCGCAGCCCCATCGCTGACAGGCGGAGGCCTGATTTGGAGTTTCACGCAGCCCAGCACAATCAGTGATTACAACCACATCATCTTTGACGTAAAGGGCGCCGCTTCGAGCCCTTTCGACGTTGAAGCGCATGCGACCGGGAATCAAGCCGGGACGGGCAACTGGAACACGGTGACGATTACGCCTTCAACGAGCGGCGGTCTCATCTTTAGCGACGTGATGGTCGAATTCAATACCGTGAATTCAAGCCTGCTCTCGGGGTCTCTTCTCCAGAACGGATACCTGGGAACAAACAGCGCTGGCAACACACCATACGACGAAAACAACGGCTGGGCCTCTTACCTGAACTCGAGCGCTGCGTCGAAAACGTTCGGCTGGTCCGTCATGCCCGGCTTGGACGCGAACACCGGCACATGGGCATCGCAGGCGCTGGCGTTCAAGTCGCCGGCTCCGGGGGTCTCCTTCCGGCATCACGGAAGAGTGTTCTGATGAAAGGCCTCGAGGTCACTCGGTCCGCGCTGAAATGCATTGCTCTTTCCCTGCTTTGCGCCATGCTTCTCGGGCTCACGGTGCTGGTCTGGCGCCTCCCGAAGATGATCAACCAACAGGCGGATGCGATGCGCACTTCACTGATCGCCGAAGTGAGCATCGCCGAATCCGATGCAAGCCGGCGGCTGGCCGATGCGATCGCGGAGGTACACGCTGCGACCGCGGCCGCGGATCAGCGAACCGGCGAGGCGCTGGGTATCATCCGGTCGACCGCCTCGCGAGCCGACGAGCAGATATCCGCCATGCGCGCCGACATCGATAGCGAGCTCACCGGCCTGAACGATTCCACCGCCATGTTCGCCCGGGCCTATTCGGCACTTCCCGGGGATCTCGATAAGCGGCTCGGCGAGACGAACCGGACCCTCGCCGAAACGATGAAGCCAGTTCGTGAGACGGCACAGCAGATCGATGATGCAGCGCCACTTTTCCTCGATTGCGATCACAACCCGGACTGCCTGTTCAACCGCTATCAGGGCGTTTCGAAATCGCTTGAACAGGTCGGTGGTAGTTCCGAGGCGATCGCCGGCGACGTCCGGCGCGAGGCCGATCAGTTGACGAAACCGCAGTCGTTCTGGGGCGCGCTCCGATCATGGACGCTGACGCTGGCACGGATCTGGGGAGCGTTATGATCTCGAGCGATAAGGCCGGTGAACAGTTGCGGGAACTGAAGGATGATCTCGCCGTGGCGATCCCGTCATCTCTGGATACGCCAAAGCCTCGAACGAAGTACCGGCACATCGCGCCTCCTATCCGGCGGGTCCCTCGCCGTCCGAACCTGTCACAGATGGACGGAGATCCGCAGGACTAACGCTCCTCTTTCCCGCGAAGCGAAAAGGACCACAGACGTGAATCAGATCGAAGCGATCCTCTATCGCCATCTGCTTGCATTTCTCAGCAGCACGGCATTGCTCTCGATGGCGGCGAACGCCGTCATCAATACGGCGCCGGCCGCCCTTCCGTCATGGCGGGATCTTCCGCAGTGGGTATGGTCATGGGCGATCGGCGCCGCCAGGCAGTTCTGGAGCCTGCACCATCCCGGGCAGGCGCAACCTCAATTCCCAAACCAACCGGCCCAGCCGGGCCAGAAAGAGAAAGCATGAACCTCGCAGACGCAATTTCCGCGGTTGAGCAGGCCTCAACCGTATACAACACTGCAGCCACGACCACCGCGAACGATCAGGCGGCCGCCGCAGCGATCCAGGCCAAACTCGACGCAGCGAACGCTCAGGTGACGAACGATCAGCTGGCGCAGAGTGCGGCCGCGGGATCGTTCAACGATGCGCTTGATCAGCTCATCGCGACGGCAACCGCCGCGAGGATCCCGGTCCAGCAGTAACTTCCCCGGCAAAAAGCTTGTCCGGAATTCCGGACCAGAAAGGAAACCAAAACGATGAATCAAGCACCCACTCTGCGATGCAAAATGCGTGTCGTCGAAGTCCTTCACGTCAAGGAATCCGACGGAAGCACCAACCAGGAGCGTGTGAAACTCGCGGCTGTCTACGGCAATAGCGACGAGAATAAGCACTGGTCGAAATGGACGCCGTCCGCAAGCTTCGAGATTTACATCAACAACCCCGACGCGATGGGCAAACTGTCCAGCGGCCATGAATTCTTCGTCGACTTCACGCCCGCGCAATAGTCCTCGCGAGTAAACCTCAGCCCCTCCGAAATCAATTTTTCCATTTGAAAGGAACTACTTCGATGAATGTAAGCAGAAGTGTATCTGTGCTGCTGGTAGGCCTCTCGCTCGCCAGCGCCCTCGCTTTCGGGCAGTCGGCGCCTTCGGCCGCTGCTACTCCGCTCTCGCCCTCCGCGGCGGCCTCGACGATCGCGCCACCCGTCGATACCACCAACCTGCCTGCCCACCTGGTGATCGCCGGTGCGGGCGTCCACGCCGGCCAGACAGCCGGGTTCACCAATCTCCTGATGCATGCGGGCGGTCCGGTCTATGCTGCCCTCGCCGAAGATGTCACTGCAGGCAAAACATCCACGCGTGTCGGCCTCGAAACGATCGTGTTCCGACAGTCCGGATTATACGTATCGCTGAAAGGGAACGCCGGCGTCGCGACAGCTTCAACGGCAACCGGCGGCAGCTACGGTGTCGGCGGATCGGTGCTGTTCGATCTCGCGAAGGTGAAGCTGCCGGGCTATGTGCTCGCCTTCTCAGGTACCTGGGACTATAGCAACATCGCGGACATCATTACGCAGGCCAATTCCGGGAACGCGCGCCAGATCTTCAGCGGCGGCACGTATCGATTCGGAATCGGCCGGACATTCTAAGGGGCCGGTAGAGCCTTCGACGATTCATTCCCGGCCCGCTGCCCGACACAGCGGGCCGATTCTTTCATGGCGGCGCGACGAACGCGAGAGGAGGGCATTAACGAGATGGCCCTCGGCTGCGCATGCAGGCTGCGCGAGATCGGCTTGCCGGCGGAGCATTTTTACCGGGCTCGGGACATCGTTGCCGCTTACATTCACAATTACGGCTCAAGGCTTCTGGAGGGGGAATGGATGATGAACTTTTATGCTGAGGTAATCCAGAGAGATCCACGGTACCGGACGATCGAGGCGGTCCGGGATCTCGCTTTGCTCGAGCCGGTCACTCGCGCGGCGGTGCAGGCCGTAATCGCCGATGCGGCCGCCGCTGGGATCGCACTGCAGGTTACAGAGACATACCGGAGCCGCGAGCGTCAGGAACACCTGTATTCGACAGGGGCGACGCAATTGCGCGACGTCGGCGTGCATCATTATGGGCTGGCTGCAGACGTCTGCAAAATCGTGGCCGGCAAGGCGTCATGGGACGGAGACTGGAACTTCCTGGGCGAGCTGGCAGCGAAGCACGGCCTCGTCTGGGGCGGGGACTGGGGCCATCCGGAGCGCCGGCGCGCGTTCTGTGATCGTGACCATCTGCAGCGGATCTCGGTCGAGCGTCAATCGCAGCTCTTCGC
>CAZXCO010000908.1:0-3826 GCA_964639095.1 uncultured Solibacteraceae bacterium | reverse complement strand
CGGCGAGCTTCTGCGCTCTTAAGGAGTGGAGGGCTGCAACACTACCAAACTGGGCCGGTTTTGCCCAACTTTGTCGTGTTGGGCGAAACCTCAGTACCGGCTAACTGATTGAAAAACTGGAGCCACCCGCCGGGATCGAACCGGCGACCTGCTGATTACGAATCAGCCGCTCTACCAGCTGAGCTAGGGTGGCTTTTCCTGTGTTTACAACGATTTGCAGATATCGAAATCACGGAAGGTGTGCGGCTGCGTCTTTCCGTTTCCGTCCCGCAATCCCAGTTATCATCGTACCATCATCGGCAAAATGGAAGGACGATGACTTCAGGTCGACATGACCCGTCAAGTTCGGCAACCACACAAGGGTGGACAACCGCGAATAATGGCCGTCCCTATTCGCCACAATGCGCTTCGACGATCGCGCGCAGGTCATGACGCGAGGCGATTAACAGCCCCTCTCCATAGCCGTATTCAAGAATGTACAACTCGAACATCCGGAACCAGGCTCGCAGAGTTTCGCGGGGAGCGGCCCCCAGAGCGCTCCTGGTAAACACAGGAATCACGAACGATGCTCCCTGCGCCCCCATGCTACCGGCCCGCCCGGTCAACGCCGCGGCATCACGAATGAAAGCATCCGTATCGGCTACGCAGAACATGGCGAAACCACCTGTCCCGACGAGTGCCTCGGCGGGCGAAACCCACGGGCGACCGGGGAATAACTTGTCGTAGCTGGCGGTTTTCGCAAGCCTGTGAGTGAGCTCGGGCCGGGGACCTTCGGATTCGGCCAATGCCTCCCGCAGTTTCTGAGCCTGTTCGGGAAAAGCTTTCGACAGACTCGCAAGGTAGCGCTGCGACACCTTTGGTCTAGCCTGAGCGGCGGACCGGTCCATGCGATACGACTGACCGCTGTGCCATAACCACCCCACGCCGTGAGCGCGCGTGACCGCTTTCCAGGTCCCGGGGTTGATGTTGCCCGGATACGCAAAGTGCAAGGTCCGGGCCGGGGGAACCACAGCGGCCTCGATGGCCGCCACCATCGAACGAACTTTCGCGAGCTCCTCCGCGGACATGCCTCCCGGGGGATATTCGATATGCCAGATCGGGAAGACTTCGAGTGCCGGCTCTGCAATCATGCGCTTCTCCCGAAAACGCCGCGTTTCGGTTGACGATATCCGGCTTGCCGAATCAACTCGGGCAACACTTCATCAAGGTCGTGCGTGGCGGCGATCAGGATTCCTGTGTCGGCCGGACTTTCCGCGACATACAGGTCAAACAAATTAAAGCAGGCCTCAAGGTGCTCAGCGCGAGCGGTTGTGAACGCAGCGGAATCGAGCAGGGGAACAGGCATCGGAATCTCACGCATGACGGGATCAGTGGTGTTCTCCTGCAGAATCTGTTGCGCGAGTTCGCCGAATTCCGCTTGCCCGTGCCGGCTCAGATAAAAAGTAAAGCCTCCGCGTCCCATCAGATTCCGGCGTGCCAGGTCCTGGTCACCCAGAATGAAATGCTGAGGTTTTGGTGCGTTGGGAAACATGTCCTCAGTCCGGAACGCCTGTTGCTTCTCCTTGAGTCTTTCGTACACAGAGCGGAAGTCCACGGCCACGATCTCGTCGTATCGCGGCAGGCTCGCTGCGCCGCGGCCGGGATGAAACCCCATCGCGCTCAGCGGCAGATACTCGATCGCATTCAGGACCATATGTTCGATCAAATGTGGATAAGTGAGCTGCGAATCCATAAAGGTCAGGCCGCGCGCGGCGACTTTCCCGTTCAGGAATTCGAGCAGCCCCTCGAACACATACAGAAACCGGGGATCGCACTTCGTTGATGATCGATTCTCGAAGGAAGCAGGCACCCAGTAAAGCCGCCAGTCGTCGTGCCAGCTGCGATCGGGCCAGTGTCTGCGAAATGGCAGGAGTCGCCGGTCGAGATCGCGATCCGGCCCGGAGAGCCTTTTCCGCGGAGTCTCGGGCGGGGCTGAGGCGGGTGTGTTCACGACCCGCGGTTCCGGTGATGATGGCCTTATCCGAAAACTCCTGAGAACCAGACCTTCATTGGAATTCAAGTTTTCACCTCTCTCGAAATTGTGGTCTTTGATGTTCCGGTGGCGCGTTCCCCTCAGGACTGTTGGTCAACGGCGGTATGGTTGCGCCGGCCGGAAGCAGGCCTCTGACAAGGGGCGAGCCGGCGCGCGCCCGGGCGAGATCGAGTTCGGCCTGGCGGGCCGCCCTCGCTTCCCTGGCGGCGATCTGAGCCAGCCGTGCCTGCTCAAGATCGTCTGCGGCCGCCTGTTCCGCCAGGCGCGCCGCTGCAAGACGTTGCGCCGCCGCGCTGATCGCCGACCTTGCCTGCAGGCGGGCCGGGATGGAACCAAGCAGACTCAACCCGCGGCGCAGTAATCCGCCCTGCCCCGCTTCAGCCTGAATGGCTGCCCGCGCGGCTGCCGCTTCCTCCGCCTGGGCCTGAGCCGCCGCTACTTCCTGCGTAGCCACGCCGAGGTTCGCCTCGGCTTCACCGACAGCAGTATCTGCGGCTCCCAAAGCTCCACTCGCGGCTCCAAGCGCCGACTCAGCCCCCAATACCTCCGCTTCCAGGGCCGGCAGTGGCGGCGGAGTGGGAACGGGAGCCCGGGGATTGCCGAATCCGATCGTTGAGATGATTCGCCCGCACAGGTTTGTAAAGTTTGCATGGATGGCATCGAGACCGAGCTTCACTCCGGCCAGAGTGGGCTCCCAGCCCGCGACGAAACTGTGAAACGCGCGAAAAGATCCGCCGAACAATCCGACCGCTGCCCGCAGGGAGGCTATAGTCAGTTCGAGCGTCATCTTCAGGTTTACGTTCGCCCCGGTAAAGAACAGGCTCTTGATCTGCGGCCACGCAGCGCTGGATGGCATATTCCAGGCAGGTACACGCGCCGGGTCCGAAGGTGAAAGGCCCTCAAATCCTTTTCCGAAACTACCCGAGAGCGACTGCAGGCCCGCAGCCAGTGCCGCCTTATCCAGGCTGTGATCTTTCACCAGTTGCCCGGAATGATCGTCGCCCCATTGCCCGTACGTTTCGAAATGAGTGCCCGTAATGAGTCTGAGAGCGAGGGCCGTGAACGTGAATTCGAAGCTGCTTCCGGTATGAATGCGTACCTGATCGCCGAAGATATTGGTGGAATCAGAGTGTCCCCATGAGTCGACAGTGATCGTATCGTTGCCGTAGCGCACCGTGGAAAGCGATACCTCCTCCGCGCCACTCCCTGTTCCGGTGTGCTCAGTTAAGGGCTCGTCGACCCAGATGTGATGGCCGTCAAGATAGTAGTACTCCAC
The DNA here is from genome assembly GCA_964639095.1 of uncultured Solibacteraceae bacterium. Classification (GTDB taxonomy): domain Bacteria; phylum Acidobacteriota; class Terriglobia; order Bryobacterales; family Bryobacteraceae; genus BOG-234. The sequence continues at coordinate 518 of CAZXCO010000908.1, read as the reverse complement.
ATCATTGTTGAGGTAATGATTCTCCAGCGCACCTGGCGCAGCGAAGTCCGCATACAGCGAGTCATCGTATTCGTGTGTGGAATCGCCGCCCACGGTGAGGTGTTCATAACTCTGGATGTGGCGAACCCAGTCACCCAGGATCGTGACTTCGATATTGCCTCCTGATGTCTTCACAGCGGATGTTCCGTGGATCACTTCCTGCATACCGCCGGGCTTGAGTTCAGGCGCAACCAGGAAGCTCTGAGAACGAATTGAGCCAGTGACGCTCCGGCCCAGCGCTCCGGTACTGCTGTCCGGGTTACCGGTGCCGGCCGATGCTGTTGCCGTTACGACGTTCCCTTCGAAAACCATTTTGCGGCGGCTGCTTCAGAAGAGAATTCGCCACAGACCGAGAAGGACCGCGCCGCCTCTCATGCTCGCGGCATGAAAACGTGCGCGTAATCCGATGAACTTGAGTTCGAGCCAGCGCATGCCATTCTTGAGGGACGCACACTTGATCTCCTCGAAGGAAGTCGACC
>CAZXCO010000907.1:0-3065 GCA_964639095.1 uncultured Solibacteraceae bacterium | reverse complement strand
TGGAATTTCGTGATCTGGGGTGGTTATCATGGCCTCCTGCTGGCGCTGGAACGCATGACGCACGGCCGAAAGGAGTGGACAGGCCTCGCGAGAATTCCGCTGAGCATTGTGACGTTTCTGCTGGTTTCGGTCGGCTGGGTGTTTTTCCGGGCGAAGACCTTCGCCACCGCGTGGTTCGTGCTGGGACAGATGTTTTCGGGAATTGCGGGCCACTCGGTGCTCAACCCGTGGCAGTGGCGGATGGCGATCTTCGCGCTGGCCATCGCGCTGGCGGAAGAATACAAAGGAGTGCTGACACGTCTGGCGCTCTCCCCGGCATGGGCGCGCACGGTGGCGGCGGTTCTGGCCCTGCTCGCGATCGAGCTGTTCCGCGCGACCGATCAGAACATTCCGTTCGTGTATTTCCAGTTCTGAGCCAATACTCTCAGTGGGCGCCCGGCACTTTCCACTCGCCGTTGACGATGAGCGCGCTGGGGTCGGACGTGTTCCCGTTGGGCGCATGCCGGAAGATCATCAGGTTGGCCGGTTCGCCCCTGGCGATATGGGAACCCTGGGCGGGCATGATCCACTCGCCGGTGAGGTCGGTGCGGTCGGAGACCCTGGGCAGGGACACGTCCTGGCGCGAGCCGACTGCGCGGATTTTCGTTCCCCGGATGATCACAATGGAGTCCTCGATGGGTTCCGCGCCGGGGGACACGACTGTTGTGCCTCCGATCAGTACTTTCTCGATCACAGCGGGCTTCTTGTCGCAGGCCGCGAGAAGCAGGAGAGGGAAAATAGCGAGCAATCGCCTGTGCATCAAATGCCCATGGTAACGTGGCGGGGAAGAACCGAAAAATGACTCTGTGCGACCTGTTCGATCTGTCATTGCGCGGCCGCCGCGGGAACACCGCGCTCGAATTTCGCGGAGAAACGTTTACGTTCGGCGAGATTGACACGCGCAGCAACCGCCTGGCGCAGCTCTTTCTCGCGAAAGGCCTGAAGAAGGGCGACCGCCTCTGCGTCTACCTCGCCAACTGCGTGGCGATGATCGACATCTATCTGGCCTGCGTCAAACTCGGCGTGATCTTTGTGCCGATCAACATTCTGTATCGCGACCGGGAAATCTCGCACATTCTGGCCGATGCCGAACCGCGCGCCCTGATCACCGGCGCCGATATCACGACGAACGGCGTTCCGGTCTGGGCGCCCGGCGACCTGCTGCGCGATGCCGCAACGCAGGCGGACCGGCGGCCGGTGGCTGCCCTGGATGGTGATAGTCCGGCGGGCATTATCTACACGTCGGGAACGACCGGCACATCGAAGGGCGCCGTGCTCACGCACAACAACTTCGCCGCGAACACCGTGAATCTGCTGGCGTGCTGGCGAATTTCCGAGGAAGACCGCTTTCTTCTCGCGCTGCCGCTGTTCCACGTACATGCGCTTGGAAACGGTCTCCACTCCTGGCTGGTGAGCGGATGCCGCATGAGGCTTCTGGAGCGCTTCGAACACCAGACCGCGGCGGCGGAGTTTCTGGATTTCCGCCCGACCCTTTTCTTCGGCGTGCCGACGATTTACGTGCGCCTGCTTGCTGTGGAGAAAAACGCAGCCCGGGAGATCGGCGGTTTCATGCGGCTTTTCGTCTCCGGATCGGCGCCGCTTCCGGCGCAGGTGCTGGAAGAGTTCCGCGAACTGTTCGGCCATACCATCCTCGAACGCTACGGCATGAGCGAGACGATGATGAACATCAGCAACCCCTATGAGGGAGAACGCCGCGCGGGCACGGTGGGATTTCCGCTGCCCGGCGTTTCCGTGCGCCTGCTGAATCGCGATCTGCAGCCCGTGTCCGACGGTGAAACCGGTGAACTCTATCTGAAAGGACCGAACGTGTTCGCGGGCTACTGGAAACGGGAAGAGGCGACGCGCGACGCCTTCGTCGACGGCTACTTCCGCACCGGGGATCTCGCCACACGGTCGCCCGACGGCTACTTCACGCTCTGCGGGCGCAAGAGCGATATGATCATTTCCGGCGGCTTCAACATCTATCCGCGGGAAATCGAAGAATTCCTCCAGGAGCAGCCGGAGATCGCCGAAGCCGCCGTGGTGGGGTTTCCGGACCGGCTGCGCGGTGAGGTGCCGATCGCTTATGTGGTCCTGGCGGAGGCGCTGGATGCCGCCGTGATCGAAGCGCGCTGCCGGGAGAAGCTGGCATCGTTCAAGATTCCGCGCGAGTTCATCGCCGTGGAAAAACTGCCGCGAAACGCTATGGGCAAAATCCAGAAGCACCTGCTGCCGAAGCAGTAGGCGCCGAGGCGTCAGCCACGAGCGCCGCGATCAGATTTCGCGCGGCTCTTTGGTCGTCTGTATCCTCAATGCGGATGCCACCCCAGCCATCGACGTAAGCCCTCGGCACGGTGCGATAGACGCGCTTGTGCTTCATGCCGGCATGGACCGGCGCGTCATGTCGCTGGCGTAAGCTTCCCGGAATGCGCCCAAATCGATCAACAGAATGCCTGGGTCGATTCCGAATTCGGCGCGAGTTCATCGCCCGAGAGAAACTGCCGAAGCAGCAGGCGCCGAAGCGTCGGCCACGAGGGCCGCGATCAGATTTCGCGCAGCTCTTTGGTCGCCGGGGTTAAGACCCCGCAGCCAGCAGCCGTCACCACCACCGTATCCTCAATGCGGATGCTGCCCAGCCATCGAAGTAAACCCCCGGGCACGGCGCGATAGACGCGCTTGTGCTTCATGCCGGGGCGGCGCCGGCATGGACCGTGCGCGTCATGTCGCTGGTGTAAGCTTCCCGGAATGCGCCCAAATCGATCAACAGAATGCCCGGGTCGATTCAAAATTTGGCAGGAGTTCATCGCCGTGGAAAAACCGCCGAAGCAGCAGGCGCCGAAGCATCAGGCCACGAGCACCGCGATCAGATTTCGCGCAGCTCTTTGGTCGTCGGGGTTAAGACCCCGCAGCCAGCAGCCGTCACCGCCACCGTATCCTCAATGCGGATGCTGCCCAGCCATCGGCGTAAACCCCGGCACGGCGCGATAGACGCGCTTGTGCTTCATGCCAGCATGGACCGGCGCGTC
>CAZXCO010000906.1:0-2483 GCA_964639095.1 uncultured Solibacteraceae bacterium | reverse complement strand
ACGAGCGTGCGATTGTGAGCCGGGGATCGATGACCAGCGCATGGCTCCGGTCATAGCCGGCAACCTGAAACGCAGCGCGCTTCTGGCCGAACAGCTTGTAGCTGCCGGCAATCTCAACGCGTTTCTCTCCGGCCTGCTGATACAGCTTTGGCTTGAGCTGCCGGAGCTCGGAACCGCCTGGCAGGCTCAGTACCAGATCGCCTGATTTGGAATCCACGCGCATTGCCTCCGTTCCATCGAAGACCACCTGAATCTGCTCGGGGTTGGCGCCTGGCGCAACGGCGAAGTCATATTCCAGGTCTCCGCCGCTGGCGTAGAAGATGAGGTCGATGCCTTCGTAGACATTCGCTACTTTCAATCGGCCATACTGCGGGACGTAACTGGTCGAGCGCTTGAGATCCCGGGTATTGAGGTAGTTACTCACACCGCCTGTGGGCTCAGCGCCGGTCGTATCCTTCCAGGGACGGCTCCCCGCAAGCCTCATTCGTACGGCGCTGTACTTCAGATGGCGAGGGGGCAGGGTTCCCGGCAGCCGCTCCGAGGCGGCTTGCAGGTCCGTCTTGTCCGGGATGATAATCGTGGCGCTGTCGCCATCGAGCAGGACCTGATAACTGGAGCTTTGCCCCAGCCATCCAAACCGCCCCGGGGCTTGCCCCTGGTTCGGTTCGAATGTCAAAGGCCGGTGAAATGGTTGCGGCGCGGGCGCTGCTGATAACACCCCTGCGGCGATCAGCGCCGAGAGGAAAGAAACTCGTATCATTGCGGATTCTCCTCTTCGGAAGTCCGGCGGCATTGTTCGCAGCCGGGCTTCTATTGTGTTTGTGATGTTTGATCAGGGGTTCTCTCCAACATGCGCGATTGGCAGGTCGAAATTGAAAACGATCGGGAAACGAATTGTAAAAAGGTTGCGGACATCAATACCGGAAGACGAAGTGGCGGCGCGCAGGATCATCCGCGGTATTGGCCTTCATTGCATCTTTGGACAGGCAGTTGGACCGATTTACGGCCGGATGAGACCTGAGCCGTTTCGCCATCAGGCACTGCAACCGCTACATGCCGGCTGGGAACATCAGGATAGCCGATGGCGTCTAAACGGGGAGCTGTTGTGGAAGGACCGGCGAATTATCTCGAGTCCCCGCGAGTTCTGCCGGGGGCAGCAGCATTGACAATCGCCGCAGCCGTGCTCGGCGTTGTAGCCGTTCGCGAGATTGCCGTTCGCATCCTTCATCCCGATCCGGCGTTCACGCCACTCAGTGCAGGCTCTCCCATCGTGGCGACCATTGGTTGTACCGTGATGGCCATCTACGTGTTTGCAGGAATCGTGTCGCATCCCGACCCGGTCCGCACGTGGCGTCGAGTCTCGGCCGTAGTCCTGATTCTGTCTTTTGTGCCCTGCGTACTATTGGCGATTTCACACATTATGGGCGGAGGCTGGCCCGAGGCTTTCGCGCTCATGACGATGCACGTAGCCGTGTGGGCGATCTGTGCGATGCTCTTACCCTGCCTCGCGATCACGAAGCACCCACGCAAGACTCGGCCCCCTGACCATCCTCTCTCAATCCTCCAGCCCTGAGAGACTTCCTTTCAAGGCAAAGCTCGCGGCGAGCAGTTTCGCAGTCGAACCTTACGACGGAGCAGTCGGCCCTCAAATCGAAGTGGACTGGATGGATATTCGCCATTCCGCTGAGCAAACAGCAGGGTCAGCACACAGGCCGGACATTTCACGTCAAGTTGACAGACCCACTTCCGGTTGGCGCGTAACTCACCCGGAGTGGTGCAACGAGAACGCCGTTTCTGGAGAACTTCGCAGTCGATGACCACGGGATGCTGTTGGCCGTTGCTACCTGTGCGTCCACCGCGCGATGGAGCTTTCTTCGTGCGCTCACCTGCCGGCGTGAACGGCGCAACTTTACAAGAAAATGCCCCGGAGACGAGTTGTAGGCTGCTCTTTCGCCGTGACGTCTCGCCTGCTTTTTCAGTTCCGCGGCCCAGTTGAGGACGACGGTAACGGGCGCGGACTCTCCCTCGCTGCCTCGGAATTGTGGTCATCAGGAAGCGCTTCCCGTCCGCCCTACATCGCGGAAAAGAGGGCGAGTCTCGGGATTCATGGCGTAGACGCCTACCCTCCTTCGGCTTGCGTACTTTGAGGGCGCGGAAGCGTGCCAGTTAGTCCCTTGGAGTCGCTCGGCTTCCTCTCGTGTTCAAAGCCTGCCATCAGATCGTCAGCGTACCGGAAGACAATGACGATCGACAAGTTCGCATTTCCTTCAGCAAGTGACGTCCCGTGCAGGGACAGGCGACGGTTGGATCCTTCAATGCGCATTGTTCCGGGAACCGATTGCGCAGCATTGCGGTACGAATCGGGATAGGGAGTAGCCTCGCGGCTACTTCCCTCCCACACCACCGGACATGCGGGTCCGCATCCGGCGGTTCGGCGGGTCAGGTCATTAGCGTACAGTCAATCTCGGAATCCCGAGCGAGTC
>CAZXCO010000905.1:0-7197 GCA_964639095.1 uncultured Solibacteraceae bacterium | reverse complement strand
TCTGACGGCCCCCGAATCCGTCGTGCTGCTGAAGGGCGCGGAAATCGGCCGTTACGAAATGCCGCCCGGATGCGAGCTCGCCATACCGCTCGGAAGGAGCGAGCCGCCCCCGGGCGGCAAGGCCACGAAGGAGCCGGCGTTCGGGATGAACGGCTGGTGGATTCCGGCCGACCAGGCCGATGCGGTCAAGCGCAAGGGCTTCACGGTGGTCGATGCCGTCAGCGTGATGGGCACCCATCTTTCGGAGCTGATCCGGCGGCACGCGCAGGAGCTTTTCTCGCGGCAGGACGCCAAGCGCTTTCTCGATCGCGTGGCCACCGAGCACCCGAAAGTCGTGGAGGATTTGGTTCCAAAACTGCTTCCGTTATCGGCAGTCCAGAGGGTTCTTCAGAATCTGCTGCGCGAACGGGTTTCTATTCGTGACTCGGTCACGATCGTGGAAGCCCTGGGAGAAGCGGCGGTTACGATCCGGAACCCTGTGCTCATTACCGAATATGTACGCCAGGCCATCCGGAGAATTGTCGTGAAACCGTATCTCAAGCCGACCGGCGAACTGGCCGCGTTCCTGATGGCCCCGGCGCTGGAACAGATCGTCGAATCGGCGGTCGAACATGGAGAGCAGAACAGCCATCTTTCGCTCAGCCCGCAGGTCATTCGCGACGTCCTGCAGAGGATCGCGCAGAAGGTGGGCTCGCCGGAAGCGCCGGTGGTGGCGGTCTGCAGCTCGGCATCGCGTCACTTCCTGCGTCAGATCGTCGAGCATTCGATCCGGAACCTGTTCTTCATCTCGAATAACGAAATACCTGTTGACGTAAAAATCGTTTCACTCGGAGTTATTGACTAGACATGCCCAGAACCGATCAATCGCATATTCACGTGAAATCCTACTTCGCATCGAACATTCCCGACGCGATCGAGGTTGCCCGCGCCGAACTGGGTCCGGACGCGCTGCTTCTGAACAGCCGCCCGGCGCCGCCCGAGGCGCGTCATCTGGGCGCGGTCGAGGTGGTCTTCGGCGTGGCCGCGGAAGAGCGCCCCGTGGAGCGTCCGGCGGAGCGTCCCGCTGCCGGGACTGCTGCAGCCCCGGGGAGCGAAGTGGACGATCTGCGCCAGAAGATGGATGAAATCCGCAGCCTGCTGATGCGATCGGTGACTCCGGCGCCCGCGACTCGCGTGCGTCTGGTGGAACAGGTTCTTCTCGACGCCGGCTTGACGCCTGCAATCGCCGCGTCCATCGAGGACTCGGTTGCTGCCCGCCTCAACCGTCGGCCGGTGCTGGAGATCTCCCGCGCGCGCAGGCTCTATGAATGGGAACCGAACTCCATCGTGCAGGAGACGATCGATGAAATCGAGGCGCGGTTCAGTGTGAAACCGGAGCTGGGACGGGTGACGGTTCTCGTCGGACCTCCGGGAGCGGGGAAGACCACCACGCTCGTGAAGCTGGCCGTCCTGGAGGGCCTGATGAAGCGGCGTCCGGTTCGTTTGATCTCGACCGATACGCAGCGGATCGGCGCGGCCGAGCAGCTCCGGAGCTACGCGGCAATACTCGGCGTGCCGTTTGAACGCGTGGAGACTCCTGCCGGTCTGGGCCAGGCGGTGGACAACACGCCCGAAGGGCACCTCGTTCTGGTCGATACGCCCGGGCTCAGTCCCGCGCTTTTCGAAAGCGCCGGCACGGATCTCGCGCTCTTCCTCGAACGCCGTCAGGATTTTGACACGCAACTCGTTTTGACGGCGTCGATGCGGCAAAACGACCTCGAAAGCGCCGCGAAGCGCTTCGAGGCCTTCCGTCCGTCTGCGCTCATCTTTACGCGGCTCGACGAGACGGATTCGATGGCAGCCATTGCAAATGAAGCGATTCGAAGCGCCAAACCGGTTTCGTGGCTTTGCGCGGGGCAATTGATTCCCGAAGATATCGAGTCGGCCACGAAACGCCGTATCGCGGGCGCGTTGGTCCATCAATTGCCACATAAGTTGCGTTCAGCAGCATAAAGCAGACGATGGGGACGGTCACTTACGGACCACAGTCAACGATCGATGCCGAGGCGGCCGCTCGACGCGAGCAGCTCGTCATCGAGCATCTGCCGCAGGTGCGCATCATCGCGGGACGGATACACGAGCGTCTGCCCCGCCACATCGCCCTGGAGGATCTGATTTCAAGCGGGATCGTGGGGCTGCTGTCGGCGATCGACAATTTCGATCCTTCATATAACGTCCGGCTGAAGACCTACGCGGAGCCCCGCATCCAGGGCGCGATCATTGACAGCCTGCGCGAGATGGACTGGGCGCCGCGCGAGACGCGCAAGCGTTCGAGACAGATTCAGCAGTCCATCCGGAAGCTGCAGCAGCAGTTGGGCCGCGAGCCCTCCGAAGAGGAAATTGCGGCGGATCTGAATATCCCGCTGGCGGAATACCAGCAGAGGCTGACCGAATCGCAGGCGGTTGAAATTCAGCGGCTGGAATATGCCGGGGGCGACGATGAAACCCGCGATCTTCTGAACATCATTTCGGATGACGAGGAATTGTGGCCGTCGCGGATTGTGGAGCGTTCGGAGCTGGAACGCATTCTGGCGCAGGCGATCGATCGCATTCCGAAGCAGGAGCGAACGGTGTTGAGTCTTTACTATTTCGAGGAACTGTCGCTGCGTGAGATCGGCGAAATCATGGGGATGCATCTCTCCCGGTGCGGTCAACTGAGGGTGCAGGCGGTCCTCCGGTTGCGCAGCCATATGGAACGCGTCTGGGCTTCGAAGCGGTGAGGCAGGGAATGGAGAACATGGAATCGGCGAACGACGATCTGAACGGGGCGGCTGCGGCGCCCAATCTGGACCTGTTGAAGGATATCGAGCTGCCTTTGACGCTGCGGTTCGGGAGCGCGCAAATGTCTCTGCGCGATCTGGCTGCTTTAAACACGGGGTCGGTCATCGAACTGGACCGTGCGCTGACCGATCGCATCGATGTGCTGGTCGGCGGGTACGTGATTGCCCGCGGCGAGCCGGTTGTGGTTCAGGGCGTCTACGGAGTGAAGATTTCCGAGATCGCGAGCCGTTCCTCTCTGCAGGCCGCGACCCTGGGAGGAAAGTCCGAATGAGTCTGATTACGCTTTATGCAATTGTGGGAACGGGTATGCTGGGGCTGCTCGGGATCTGGGTTGGCGCAATGCTCGAGGCGAGTAAGTGCCGCCGCCAGATGAACGAGATGAAACAGGCTACTGCGAGTGCGCTCCAGGAACTGGCTTCGAAGGTGGAAGAAGCCTCCCGGCCTGCCCCCGAACCGCCGGTGCCTGTTTACGCGGGTCCGGGACAAAGCCTGAATCTCACGCGCCGGGCGCGGGCGCTTCACATGCACCGGCGCGGGGATGAGCCCCACACGATTGCTGCAACCCTCGGTATTTCCTTCGAAGAAATGGAGCTTCTGCTCAAGCTCGACCACATGTTTCAGCAGGCCGAATAGAAGCGCGCAGCGGCATGCGCCGCGCGCTTCCCACCAGACACAGAGGCCGCGCCGCGAGGCTTAGCCGGCCCGCTCCAGAAGAAGGCCGTTGTTCTGGAGACTCCGCATTTTCATGATCAGCGTGGTGCGCTTCATGCCGAGACGTTCGGCTGCCGCGGTCTTGTTGCCTCCGGTCCGGCGCAGCGCGTTGTCGAGCATCGCCATCTCGAAGCGGGAAACCGCCGTTTCGAAGTCGACGCCTTCGTCCGCCGGAAACATGTATACGGAGTTTGAAGGCGCGGTGAATTCCCGGACCAGGCCGGACGTCAATCCGAAGTCCTTCGGGGTGAGGAACTCGTTGTCTCCGCTGACCGCCACCGCCATTTCGACAGCATTTTCCAGTTGGCGCACGTTGCCCGGCCACTGGTGCGCGCACAGGCGCGACATTGCTTCGGGTGTAATGCGCTTCAACGGAAGGTTCTCAGCGGCGCAGTTCTTGCGGATGAAGTGATTCACCAGTGCGGGGATGTCGCCGGTACGTTTGCGCAGCGGAGGCATCTGCAGCGGAACGACATTCAACCGGTAATAGAGGTCTTCGCGGAATCGCCCCTGGCGGATGCGTTCCTGCAGGTCGACGTTCGTGGCCGCGATGACGCGCACATCGACTTTGATCGAGTCCGAACTGCCCAGGCGCTGGATTTCCCGCTCCTGCAGGACGCGGAGCAGCTTGGCCTGCAGATCCATCGGCATATCGCCGATTTCATCCAGAAACATGGTTCCCTTGTTCGCCTGTTCGAACCGCCCGATCCGCAACGATGTTGCGCCGGTAAAGGCTCCCTTGGTGTGGCCGAACAGCTCGGCTTCCAGAAGATTTTCCGGCAGCGCGGTACAGTTCACGGCAACCATCGGGTAGTTCGCCCGCTGGCTCGCCATATGCAGCGCGCGCGCGGCCATTTCCTTGCCTGTGCCCGTCTCACCGCTGATCAGGACAGTGCAGCGGCGTTTCCCGACCAGACGGATCGTCTCCGCTACGGCTTCCATCGGCCCGCTGTCGCCGACCAGGGCCGCGCGCCACGGCTCCCCGCGGTCTTTCAGGTCTCTCCGGGCCCGCTCGTGAGCGATTTTCCGGGCCGCGGCCGCCTTCAGAATGCCGCGGAAATCATCCTTGCTCTCGCTGGTATCGAAACAGTGATCGGCCCCGGCGCGAATGAGTTTGACGGCGACGGCCGCGGGCATGGCCGGCGAGCAGAAAACGACCGGCACAAACGGGTGGGCATGCTGGAGGCTTTCCAGCAACTCGACCGGATCCACATCGCCGGCAGCGCCGTTGACGAGCACGCAGTCGCCGTTGCCGCTTTGCAGCGACGCGTGAACCTCGGCCAGACTATCCATTTCCGTCACGTCAAAATCCGAGAGGCTTTCGTACCGGAGCGGCTTTCCGGTTCCGGAACCCGCCTCCGATGAAAGGACCAGCAGTTTGTCGCGAGACATCTCTGACAGTTTCCTCGAAAGAGGTTGAACAGACTACGGTTGTTTTGGTAAGCAATATCCTGGTCACTAAAGTTAACAATCCGGTGTTTCGCTTTGAAACTATTGCCTGCACTGATGTCTCATGCCAGGATGTCTCCTGGGGGTCTCAGCGCAGCAAAAGCCGATGAGCATCAGAGTCAACAGTAATGAGGTTGCCCTGACGTCCCGGACGGGGCAGACAGAACAACTCAAGCCGACCGGCGCGAATGGCGCCGCCTCCACGTCCGCCGGCAAGGGTGCTGAGGACCGTATTGAAGTCTCTTCGACCACGGAAAATATCCACTCCGCCATCAGCGCTCAGAATGCGCAGCACGCGGAGAGGCTCAAGCAGATCGGAAGCCTGGTCGCCGATGGCCGTTACTTTATTTCTTCGCAGGATCTGAGCCATGCGCTCGTGTCGGGCGCGATTCGCGGCTCGACGGGATCGATACCCGGAACGAAATGAGCTTTCAGAACAACGGCGATCCGGCCTCCCGCGTCCGCAAGGCCAGCGGCCTGCTCGCGGCCGCGGCCGGACGCTGGAACGCGGGAAGCGTAACAGCTCTCGGGAACTGCCTCTCCGCTCTGGAGCAATCGGCCGCGGAACTGCGCGCGATCGACGCGAAGTTGCTGGAACAGGCGAAGCCTTCCGCGGATCTCCGCGCGGACCTTCTGGAAGTGAAGAACCATATCGCCGAGCTGGCGCGGATGTCGGACTTCGCCGCATCCATGCTGCGGGGCGGCATTCGGATTGCAAGCGATTCTCCTCTTTACGGCTCCGGCGGCCGCGAGGAAGCTCCCGACGTTACCTCTCACGCCACCGCGATCCAGGCGTAACACATGTCGAATCTGCTCGCATCGCTGGGAAGCTCAGCCAACGCGCTGGACGTGCTGCAACAGGCGCTGGCCGTGGTGCAGAACAACGTGAGCAATGCCTCGACGCCCGGCTATGCGGCGCAGCAGCTTCATATCGCAGCCCAGCCGTTCGATGTGGTGACCGGTTCGGGCGGCGTCATTTCGAACGGGCTTGAGAGCTCCCGGGACAGTTACGCCGATGCCTCTGTGCAGTTGCAACTGCAGGCGCTCGGATTCTATACGGCGCAGGCGCAGAACACGGGCACGATTCAGGGCTTCTTCGACGCGTCCGGAACCGCGGGTGTGACTCCGGCGCTCAACAATCTGCTCTCCGCCTTTTCAGCCTGGAGCGTTTCGCCTTCGGACACAACCGCCCGCCAGCAGGTAATCTCCAGCGCCTCCGCTCTGGCGGATGCCGTGCAGGGGCTCTCGCACTCTCTGGAAGCCACCGCGGTGCAACTCGATCAGCAGGCGGGTTCCACAGTGGATCAGATCAACACTCTGGCGCAGCAGATCCAGCAGTACAACATCAAGCGTTCGCAGGAAAGCCAGCCCGATCCCGGCGCGGACGCGCAGCTTCACAGCGCTCTCGAAAGCCTGTCGCAACTGGTCGATATCACGACTATTACGCAGGGCAACGGCGAGGTTACGGTGCTCGCGGGCGACGGATCGCCTCTGGTCGCCGGGGATCAGTTGAATCCGCTGTCTTCCAGCGCCTTTGTGGATTCCCAGCCGGCTCCGGCGAATCCGAATTCGCCGCCCACCGTCCACATCTTCGACTCCACGGGAAGAGACATCACGTCGACGATTACCGGCGGGCAGCTCGGAGGTCTGCTGGATTCGAGCAACCGTGTGCTGGCTTCGATCATCGGAGACAGCCAGCAGCCGGGATCGCTGAACGTTTTCGCAAAGAATCTGGCGGACACGGTGAACGGGATTCTCGAATCGGGAACCGTCTCGACGTCGGCGGGCGCGGCATCGGGCTCGGCGTTGTTCACGTACGACGCGTCGGATGCGACGCTTGCGGCGGGAAGCCTGGCCATCAATCCGGCCATCACTCCGGATCAAGTGGCGCCGGTGGATGCTGCGGGGAACGCCAATGGCAACGCGAACATCCTCGCGCAACTGGGCAGCCCCAACAGCACGCAGGGCCAGATCAACGGGCAGAATCTGGTGGCGTACTTCGCCGGCATCGCCTCCGCCGCGGGGCAGGAGAACCAGTCGGCGCAGTCGAACGAACAGTTACAGCAGCAGGTGGTCTCGCAGGCCCGTTCGGTGCGCGATCAGATCTCCGGGGTCTCCCTGGACGGGCAGGCGGCCGAGGTGCTGGAATTGCAGCGGTCCTATCAGGCGGTCTCCCGCGTGCTGACAGTGATTAACAGCCTGGCGGAGTCGATTCTC
>CAZXCO010000904.1:0-3816 GCA_964639095.1 uncultured Solibacteraceae bacterium | reverse complement strand
GACCTCGTGCTGGCGCTGCAGTGGGTACGCGACAACATCGCCAACTTCGGCGGCGATCCGGCTAATGTCACGATCTTCGGGCAATCCGGGGGCGGCGGAAAAGTGGCCACTCTCATGGCCATGCCTCCGGCGAAAGGCCTTTTCCACCGCGCCATTTGCGAGAGCGGATCGTCGATTAAAGGAGTGAGCCGCGCTGCCGCCACGAAAACGGCCCAGGCTTTGCTCGCCCGGCTGAACCTCAAACCGGATCAGATCGACGAACTGCAGAAGATGCCCTTCGACAAGCTGACGGAAGCGGTCAAGGCTCCCGGGCTGGGAGCGTTCGGCCCGGTCGTCGACGGCAAGACGTTGCCGCACGACCCGTTCGATCCGGTCGCGCCGGAGGAGTCGGCCACCGTCCCGCTGCTGATCGGCACGGTGGAAGAGGAGGTCAATTTCTTCGGCGGCACTCCGCTCGACTCGATCGACGACGCCGATCTGCACAAGCGAGTGAAGCAGGCCACGCGCGCCAACGACGCGACCACCGACAAGCTGATCGCCATTTACAAGAAAGGGCGCCCCAACAAGAGCAACGTCGAGATTTATCAGATCATCGCTTCCGATGCGACCTTCAGCGCCAATGTCCACACTGAAGCGGACCGCAAAGCGGCGCAGGGGAAGGCGCCGGTGTACAAGTATTACTTCACCTGGCAATCGGGGGCCCGTGGAGGGAAGCTTCGCTCCTACCATACGCTCGAGATTCCGTTTGTCTTCGAGAATGTCGATGAGGCGAAGGCCATGACAGGAACGGGCCAGGACCGCTACGCGCTGTCGGACAAAATGAGCGCCGCGTGGACGGCGTTTGCCCGCACGGGAAATCCGAATGTGAAAGGCTTGCCGCACTGGCCTGCGTTCACGACCGCGGAACGGGCGACCATGATCTTGAACGATGAATGCAAGGTGGTAAACGATCCTTATAAAGAAGCGCGCCTTGCGCTGGCCGCTCTTCCGCGGCCTGGACGCGGACGCGGCTAGCGGAACACAGGAACAAGGCTGGAGCGCCTTGATGTTTTCCTGATAAAATGGCCTGGAGTGGGTATCGTTAACGTGAAGATGCGCGGCCTTCGAGTGCTCGGTGTCATCCTCATCGCACTTGTATGCCTGTCTCTCTTCGATCGCATTCCCGATCCCCCGACGGTCCTGCAAAAACAATCGCTGGACCTTAGCAGATCGGGCCATGTGAAGCCGGTTCAACTGCCGGCACGAATTTACGCCGTTGACACGCAATGGCAGCGACCGCTGCCGCTGGGGCTTGTGGCTACCATGGAAGCACATTCAGTCCCGTTCCCCGCTCTGGCGCATGGCGAGCGATTCTTCTCCTCCTTTCACAGCACTGTACTTCTAGCGTGTGCCGCCTGGTATTTGCCGGGCGGTTTCTTGTTCGTGCAGTGCGCTCAGGAAGGTCACTTTTCTGAAAATCAGGATATTTCTCATTCCGATCGGTCGGATTGCGAGTCCCGGATTATGAACGTCTCGACTGAAATCACCGATTTACTCAGGCTGTCGGCGCGTATCGGCCGGGACCCGCTGCTGGTGCAGGCAAGCAGCGGCAACACCTCGCTGAAACTCGACGACACCCTCTGGATCAAAGCGTCGGGCAAATGGCTCGCCCATGCGATGCGCGAAGAGATGCTGGTGCCGCTGGCGCTCACGGAACTGCGTGAGAACCTGCGTTCGTGCTCCGAATTTCCGGGCGCGGGCGCCTGGATCAATGGCAATTACCTGCGCGCCTCCATTGAAACGGCCATGCATGCGATTCTGCCGCATCGGGTCGTGATTCATGTGCATTCGGTGAATACGATCGCCTGGGCCGTGAGACTCGATGGCCCGGAACGGCTCGCCGAGCGCCTCGCCGGAATGCGATGGGCCTGGATTCCCTATGTCTCTTCCGGATTGCCGCTCGCCCGCCGGATCGAACACGCCATGGCCCTGCAGCCGGACACCGATATATTTGTTCTGGCAAATCACGGTCTCGTGGTGTGCGGCGAAACCTGCGCCGGCGCCGACGAGTTGCTCAGCGCCATCGAGAGACGCCTCGCCGTGCCGGCCCGCACTCACTCCGGTTGGGATGCCGCGTTTCTCTCGCGCGTCGATGCCCTCTCGCAGTGGGATCTCCCCGAATCCGCCGACCTGCATACGCTGGCCACCGATGCGGTCAGCCGGCGGATTCTGTCGGGCGGCATCTTATACCCCTGTCAGGCCATTTTCCTGGGCACGAGAGTCGAGTCGATGCCCGATTGCGCGTTCCTGCCGGGAGGCATGGAGCAGTTCGATCACGAACGGGACACGCCGGCATTCGGCATTGTGGAGGGCCGGGGTGTGGTGACCAACCGAAAACTGACAGCGAGCCAGCGCTGCGTTCTGAACGGGCTGCTGCAGGTCGTCCAGCGGATCGATGCCGCCGCGCCGATCCGGTATCTTTCCGATACCGAGGTCCTGAACCTGTTGAACGAAGACGCGCACAACTACCAGCTCTGCACGGAGAGGAACGCCGCGCCTCACAGCCGGCCTGCCGATCAGGCCCCGGCGCGCGTGGCGATGAACGGGGCGCGAACTTCGTCCAACTGATCTCTCATGGGACGGACCTTCCGTTTGTTATGATGTGGATTCCCCCGCTGGCGTAGCTCAGCTGGTAGAGCATCTGATTTGTAATCAGAGGGTCGGGGGTTCGATCCCCTCCGCCAGCTCCATCTCCTTCCCACCGCGGATCAGCCGCCGCAGCCTTTCCCCGGCACTTCTCACGCCCTGCTCGCTCACAATGGCGTAGCGATCGTATGCGGAATCGGGCTTGTGTCCCGTGGTGGCCTTCGCCTGCGAACGCGGCACACCAGCCCTCTCCATGCGATGTTCGCTGAGGAGCGATCTGCGCTACTGGGGCTTCCCTTTGAGCCATTCCGGTATTACCAGGGCGGAGAACGCACGTTACAGCGTCCACCGCGGACTCAGCTCACCACACAGCAACTGCTGGCGCGTGCCGAAAAAGCCGGAATCCATATCGGCGCTTTGCGCCAGAACATGCACCGGAACCACGGCGAGACTGCCTTGCGCCGCATCCTCGGCGTGCCGGCGCTGAAGCTTGTGCGATCAGGCTGGAGGCAGGCGCTTGCGAATACCGTATTGTGCTAACAGGTATGGAGAAGCAAACATAGACACCATCGAACTGAAACGCGCGCTCCGCCAACTGCGCGTCGGCGGCATGGCCGGTGTTATCCCAGCCAACCAGCTGATTGAGGAAACGTCCAAAGGCTCGAATCTGTACTTTGCGAGGATGTCAAAGCGATGTCCCCTAAGTACCGCGAGAGCCGTGCGCAGTGTCTCGGGAAGCGCGTCGAAGCACTTCGGATAAGTGCGGCGGGATATAACTGAGGCCGCTCGCGGCATGGTGCACAACATCGCGGGCAACGCCGGATAGCACGGTCTATATCGTTTGGATATGAACGTGACGGGCCCCGGAGAGACAAACCCCTTTGGTAAACAGAGCGTGACAATATAATGCTCGCCGAAGATATCCAGTCAGACCCGGATCAGGACATCTACCGCTGCCAGCCACCAGCATTTATGCACTATTAGTGTGTTAAGGAATAATAAGGATAACTCTCTCGGAGGTACTATTTCTTACAATCCGGCCCGCGAGCGGGAATGCTTTTATGTAACGATGGCTCCTGCAACTTACACAAGTCCCCCGAGGACCTCGTACATGCTGAGACCAAGTCGACTTCTGTTGCTGATTCCGATGGCTCTGACGGGCCTGAGTCTGCCCGCCGCGGAACATCCTGA
>CAZXCO010000903.1:0-4538 GCA_964639095.1 uncultured Solibacteraceae bacterium | reverse complement strand
AGTACATCAAATTCCGGCTGACACCGGAGCAGATGCGCGGCTGGAACAGCGGCGCTGCACTGGTTTCGGATCACCCGGCTTATCCCGCCACGCGCCAACTGACCGAAGCCGAGTTGACGGAATTCGCCGCGGATTTCGCCTGAGGCTCCCGACGCAGGGTTACACGTCGAGGTTCTTGACGTCGAGCGCGTTCTCTTCGATGAATTTCCGCCGGCTCTCGACGTCTTCACCCATCAGGGTCGTGAAGATCGAATCGGTCGCGACCACGTCTTCCAGACGCACCGTGAGAAGCGTGCGCTTTTCCGGGTTCATGGTCGTGTCGGCCAGTTGCTCGGCGTTCATCTCGCCCAGCCCCTTGTAGCGCTGCACGGAGGCGTCGCGCTTGCCTTCGGCCTTCACGTGCTCCAGCAGGTCGCGCCAGTTCGCGAGAGTGTCGCGGTTGTCATTGCGGAATACCGTAAACGGCGGCTTGTTGAAGCGGGCGATCTGCTTCGCCAGCCACCGGTACTTGCGGTATTCAGGCTGCTGGGAGAGTTCGACGCCAACGTGACGCTCCGCGTTCGTCGGGTCGTGGAACATCACGTAAAACGCCGAGTGCTCTTCATCCGGCAGCACCTGAGTAGTGACGCCGGCCTTGCGCAGGGCCGCTGCCAGCGCTTCGAGGTTCGCAGGCTCGCTGAAATCGGCCTTGGAGTCGACGCGCAGCTCCGGATCGCTCAGCACTTCCACAACGCGCGATTCCCGCATACGCCGCTCCAGCTTGTAAAACATCTGCTGGAATTCGTCCAGATTCATCAGAAACGAGCGCAACTCGCCCGCTTCGAGCCGCGGCTTGACCGCCTCGCCGTTGACCGCGCCGTATTCGAGGGCCAGATTTTCCGTCGCGCGGCGCATGATCTCGCGCGTGAACTCCGCTTCGTTCTTGATATATTTCTCGCTCTTGCCGCGCTTGATTTTGTAGAGCGGCGGCTGCGCGATGTACACATGCTGCCGCTCGATCAGCTCCTTCATGTGCCGGAAGAAGAACGTCAGCAGCAGCGTGCGGATGTGCGAGCCGTCGACGTCGGCGTCCGTCATGATGATGATCTTGTGATAGCGGAGCTTCGCGGCGTCGAAGTCGTCCTTGCCGATGCCGGTGCCCATGGCCGTAATCAGGGCCCGGATTTCCTCGTGCCCGAGCATGCGGTCATAGCGCGCCTTCTCCACGTTGAGGATCTTGCCCTTCAGCGGCAGAATGGCCTGAAACCGGCGGTCGCGTCCCTGTTTGGCCGTCCCGCCGGCCGACTCGCCCTCGACCAGGAACAGTTCGCAGCGGGCCGGATCGCGCTCCTGGCAGTCAGCCAGTTTGCCCGGCAGGCCGCCGGAGTCGAGCACGCCTTTGCGCCGCGTGAGGTCGCGCGCCTTGCGCGCCGCCTCTCTGGCGCGGGCGGCATCGATCGCCTTCGAGACGATCCGCTTCATGATGGCCGGATTCTTCTCGAAGAACTCGCCCAGCTTGTCGTTCATCAACTGCTGAACCTGGCCCGCGATATCGCTGTTCAACCGGCCCTTGGTCTGGCCTTCGAACTGGGGCTGCGGGAC
Source organism: uncultured Solibacteraceae bacterium (assembly GCA_964639095.1). Classification (GTDB taxonomy): domain Bacteria; phylum Acidobacteriota; class Terriglobia; order Bryobacterales; family Bryobacteraceae; genus BOG-234. Next base: position 2,957 of record CAZXCO010000903.1, on the reverse strand, counting down.
CTTCACGCTGATGACGGCCGTCAGGCCTTCGCGGACGTCGTCACCCGTGAGGTTTTCTTCCTTCGCGTCCTTGAACAGCCCGGCCTGCCTGCCGAAGTAATTGATCGTGCGGGTCAGGGCGGTGCGGAAGCCGCTCAGGTGCGTCCCGCCATCGACGGTATTGATGTTATTGGCGAAGCTGAACAGCGTTTCCGAATACCCGTCGTTGTACTGCAGAGCGATCTCGATGGCGACGGTTCCGTGCCCGCCCGGCCCGGGCTTCTCGCCCTCCATGTAGATCGGGTTGTCATGCAGCACGGATTTGCCGCGGTTCAGATGCTTGATGAACTCGGCGATGCCGCCGTTGTAAAGAAACTCGGCCGTTTTCTCCGGGTCCTCGCGCTCGTCGGTAAGAGTAATTTTCAGACCCTTGTTCAGGAACGCGAGTTCGCGCAGCCGCTGTGCGAGCGTATCGAAATTGAACTTCGTCGCGACCATGATGGTCGAGTCGGGTTTAAACGTGATCCGCGTTCCGTGTTTGCGGCCGGCCTTCCCGGTCGGGGTCAGGGGGCCCTTGGGGATGCCGCGCTCATAATCCTGCTCCCAGGTGAGCGAGTTCGGCGCCGATTCCTTCGAAGGGCGCCAGATCTCGAGGTGCAGCTTTTCCGAAAGCGCGTTGACGCAACTGACGCCGACGCCGTGCAGACCGCCGGAAACTTTGTAGCTGTTGGAATCGAACTTGCCGCCGGCATGCAGTTTGGTCATCACGACCTCGGCCGCCGAAACGCCTTCTTCGTGGATATCGACGGGGATGCCGCGGCCATTGTCGACGACCGTGACCGAGTCATCGATGTGAATCGTGACGTTGACTTCGGTACAGTAACCGGCCAGCGCTTCGTCGACAGAGTTGTCGACCACCTCGTAAACGAGATGGTGCAGGCCCGCCTCACTGGTCGATCCGATGTACATCGCCGGCCGCAGCCGGACCGCCTCGAGTCCTTCCAGAACTTTGATGGATGAGGAATCGTAGACTTCGGGGGACGACGACGTTAAAGCTTCATTTGCCATAAAAAATTCTTTGTCTTGCTTCTCTCACAGACACGCAGACCCGGCGGCCTGCATGCCTGTTCCAACTGCGCACAAGCCTTCCGTTGTGCGCTTTCCTTCTTCGCGCACAACGCCTCCGGCTGTGCGCTCGTAATCAAATCCGCATCGGCATGACGACGTATCGATACTGTTCCTGGTCGCCTTTCTCCGCGGCGCCTTCCTTTTCCGCGGCGCCCGCTGCCGATGGCGCGCCTGGCCTCAATTCGCCGGCGCTCTTCTGGTCCTTCAGGCCGAACAGAATCTGATCCTGCGGGATGGCCCGCAGGAAATCCAGCAGATACTGGGCATTGAATCCGATCTCGAGATCGGGGCCCGAATACTGGCCGGGAACGCTCTCCTCCGATTCGCCGGTTTCGAGAGACGAAGAAAACACCTTGACCTCGCCGGCCGTGAACTGCACGCGAATGGCGCGGGAGCGCTCGTCGGCAAACTGGGCCACGCGTTCGATCGCCCCTTTGATTTCGTCCTTCGCCAGAATCGCGATGTTGGTGTTGTCCTGCGGCAGCACTCGCTCGTAGTCCGGGAAATTCCCCGTCAGCTTGCGAGTGATCAGAAGCCTCGGACCGAACTCAAAGAACAGATGGTTCTCGTCGCCGCCGAATCGCAGCTTCGCATCCGCGCCGGCGTCGTCCGATAGCTTGGTGATCTCTGCCATCGCCTTGCGCGGCACCAGAGCCCTGTAGGCCATTCCCGGGCCGTCCGCCCCGTCTGAGGGCCTCTGGACCCATGCCAGGCGGTGTCCATCCGTCGCTACCATTGTCAGCGTGCTGCCGCCCAGCAGAAGCAGAGCGCCGTTCAGGGTAAAGCGGCTCTCTTCCATCGAGATCGCAAACATGGTCCGGGCGATCATCGCCGAAATGTGCTTGACCGGAATGTCCGCAATCGCCTCCGGCATCGCCGGCAACTCCGGAAAGCTCTCGCGGCTCATCCCCGCGATTCGCGTCCGGGACCGCCCGCACGTGAAGTTGGCCCAGTTGTTTTCGCCAAACTTCACCGTGATCTCGGCATCGGGCAGGAGCCTCACGTAATCGAGCAGCTTCCGCGCTGGAATGGTGCCCGATCCTTCCTTCTTCACCCGGGCTGCACATGAGGTGCGCAACCCCAGCTCCAGATCGGTCGCCGTGAGATACAGCCTGTCGCCCCGCGCTTCCAGAAGAACGTTGGAGAGGATCGGGATCGTCGTCTTCTTCTCGACGACACCCTGCGACAAACTCAGCTCGCGGACCAGCTCCGCCTTACTGACAGTGAACTCCATCTGTTGGTTCCAGTTCCTCTCTTATGACGGTAAAGATAAATACGCTTAAACAACCGTATTCATGGGGCTTGTCGAAAAGTGGAAGTCTATCTAAATTATACAAAAATTTAGAACTTTCCGCTATTCGTCCCTGTTGGAATGAGGTGGGGAAATGACGAAGAACGCCCCTCGTCACGCGTTTTACACAGAAGCTCACAGGTGCGTGCGGGGCGGGGCTGTTCAAATCCAGCTAAGTTTATTGGAATGAGTCGATCAGGCTGTTGACCAGCTTGTTGAGGTCCGGGTCGTCTGCCCGCTGGGTATCGATTTTGTTGATCGAATGGAGAACCGTGGTGTGATGTTTGCCGCCAAACGCCCTTCCAATCTCCGGAAGCGACGCCAGCGTCAGCTCCTTCACCAGAAACATCGCCACCTGCCGCGGGAGAACAATCTCCTTGCGGTTGCTCTTTTCCTTAAGCTGCGCCGGCTTGATGGCGAACTTCTCGGCGACTGCCTTCTGGATGGCGTCGATCGTGATCCGGCGGTCCTGTTTCTGCAGAAGGTCCCTCAGAACCTGCTGGGCCATAGCGATGCTCACGGATGTCCCTGTCAGCGAACAATACGCCGTCAGCTTGAC
>CAZXCO010000902.1:0-3059 GCA_964639095.1 uncultured Solibacteraceae bacterium | reverse complement strand
AATCCGGGCCCGCCAGCAGGAGCTGACGCGCCTCAATCGTGAACTGGAGGATACCAATCGCGGGGTTGTTGCGCTCTATGCCGAACTCGACGACAGGGCCGATCACCTGCGGCGCGCGGACGAGCTGAAATCGAAGTTCCTCTCCAACATGAGCCACGAGTTCCGGTCGCCCCTGAACTCGATTCTGGCCCTCACCGGTCTGTTGCGCGATTGCGCCGACGGGCCGCTGACAGGCGAACAGGAGCAGCAGGTGAATTTCATTCGCCGGGCCGCGCAGGATCTGCTCGATCTCGTCAACGACCTGCTCGATCTGGCCAAGGTAGAGGCCGGGAAGCTGGAAGCACGGCCTGTCGAATTCGAAGTCGCCGATCTCTTTGCCGCTCTTCGCGGGATGCTGCGGCCCCTGTTGCTCAATCCGTCCGTCGATCTGGTGTTCGAGGACGCGAGCCACATACCGCCGCTGTTCACCGATCAGGGCAAGCTGTCGCAAATCCTGAGGAACTTCATCTCAAACGCGCTCAAGTTCACCGAGAGAGGGGAAGTGCGCGTATCGGCCGCGCTGGCCGGCGATGAAGGAATTGAGCTGTCTGTCTCCGATACCGGCATCGGAATCGCCCCGGAGCATCAGGAGGTAATCTTCGAGGATTTCTTCCAACTCGATCATCCGATTCAGCACGGCGTGAAAGGTACCGGCCTGGGCCTGCCGCTCTCGAGGAGACTGGCCACGTTTCTCGGCGGTTCGGTCGAACTCCGAAGCGCGCCAGGCGCGGGGTCTACGTTTACGGTCAGGGTTCCGCGAAATTATTCGGAGACCCCGGCGAAGAGCGCCGTGGAGACTCCGGCCCCGGTGCCCGACTCCGCGGATCTGCCGGTCCTGTTTATCGGAGATCCGGAAGACATTCTCGAATATCAGAACAGTCTGAGAGCGTCCGGCTTCCGGCTGATCATCGCCAGCACGGTACGTAACGCCGAGAGAGCGCTGGAGCGGCTCAAACCTTGCGCGATCGTGCTGGATATGATCGTGCACGCGGAATCCGCCTGGCCTCTGCTGGCGGAGTTGAGGCAGGCTTCGCGCACAAAAGGCATTCCGGTCATCGTGGCCGGCACACCAAAAGATCGGGCGAAGGGCTTCTACCCCGGCGCGGATGCCTGGCTCATGAAACCGATTCAGGGCGCCGAACTCCTGAAGCAACTGCGCGCGCTGACCCGCGACCCCGGCCTGCGCCGGGTCCTGATTATCGACGACAGCGATGCCGATCGCTATGTGCTGCGCCAGCACCTGAAGAATCTTCCTGTGACGATCTCGGAAGAATCCGCCGGCATGCCTGGCATCACCCGGGCGATGGAGAAGCGGCCGGATCTGATCTTCCTGGATCTCGCGATGCCCGATATGACCGGCTGGGACGTGCTCGAGGAATTGAAGCGGCGGCACGAAACAATGGCCATTCCGGTTGTAGTCGTCACGTCGCGCATTTTGGGAGATACTGAAAAGCTGCGGCTTTCGGAAAAGTGCGCCGCAATCGTCGTGAAAGATGGAATGGACGAATCAGTCTTTCGCGATGCCCTTCGGGGCGCTCTCAACGACGCCGCTGTGGAGTCCAAATGACCGAAGTCAATCCCTCAGGATCTTTGATACTGAACGTCGACGACTATCTTCCCGGCCGGTATGCGCGCACGAAGCTGCTCAAGCGCGCGGGATATCGGGTCCTCGAGGCCGGCTCCGGCCGGGAGACTCTGGAGACCGTGGAGCGCGAGAGACCGGTTCTCATTCTTCTGGACGTTAATCTTCCGGACATCAGTGGTCTCGAGGTCTGCCGTCAGTTGCGGGACAATCCCGACACGGCGATGACAACCATCCTGCACATTTCGGCATCTTCGGTTCTGAGCCAGCATCAGGTCAACGGGCTGGATTCGGGCGCTGATGGATATCTGGTGGAGCCCGTCGAGCCGGCGGTTCTGCTTGCCACCGTTAACGCGTTTCTGCGCGCCCGCGCGGCTGAGGAAGAAGTACGCAAATCTAATGAGGAGTTGCGCTGGTTCGCCTACCGTGTGGGCCATGATCTCAATGAACCCCTGCGCAGCATTTCCGCGTACGCCCAATTGCTGAATCTGAAGTTCGGAACGGATCAGGATCCGGAGACGCTCAAGTCACTCAACTTTATTATCGAGGGTGCGGGCAAGATGCGGTCCTTCATCGACGGACTGCTGCATTATGCTCAGGCGGACTCTCTCGAGAGCCGAAAAGTGTGGCCCGTGTCCTGCGATGCGCTGCTCCGGCGCGTCATCGATACACTCGATTCCTCCATCCGGGACAGTGGCGCCTGCGTCACATTCGACGCCCTCCCCGTGATTCCGGCAAACGACCAACTGGAACAGGTTTTTCAGAACCTCATCAGCAACGCCATTAAATACCGGAAGCCGCACGTACCGCCACGCGTGCATATCTCGGTGCGGCGGGAGGGTGACGACTGGGTCTTCGGAGTCCATGACAACGGCATCGGCATCGAACCGGAATTCCGCACGCGGATCTTCGCCATCTTCAACCGGCTGCATGGGCACAACATACCGGGCAGCGGGATTGGTCTGGCGCTGGCGCGCAGAATCGTGGAAGCGAACGGCGGCAAGATATGGGTGGAATCCGAGGTCGGTTCCGGATCGACGTTTTATGTGCGGCTTCCGGCGGGTCCGCTGACCGAACCGGAACCGCCGGGGAAAATCCAGTGAGGCGCGCTCGCGGGCAGGGAAGCGCTACAGCAGGCGGAAATTCACTTCAATAGTGGCGCGCACGTTGACCGGCTGACCGCCTTTCATGCCGGGCTTGAACTTCCACTTCTCGACGGCTTCGATGGCTTTCTCATCGAGCCCCATCCCGAGGCTCTTGACCACGTGGATGTCGCGGGCGCGGCCCTCGGCGTCCACAATTACCGCCAGCATCACGGTTCCGCTGTATTTGGCTTTGCGCGCTTCTTCGGAGTATTCGGGGTCAACCTTATAGATCACTGACGGCTGGGTGACACCGCCGCCGACACGGTAGACACCGCCGCCGATGCCACCGCCGG
>CAZXCO010000901.1:0-3862 GCA_964639095.1 uncultured Solibacteraceae bacterium | reverse complement strand
TGTGTTCACGCACGACAGCATCGGCGTGGGAGAAGACGGGCCCACGCACGAGCCGATCGAACAGATCGCAGGACTGCGGGCGATTCCCGGCCTCACGGTGATCCGTCCGGCCGACGCCACAGAGACAGCGGAGGCGTGGGTATACGCGATCGGGCAGAACGGCCCGACGCTCTTCGCGCTCTCGCGGCAGCATCTTCCGCATCTCGACCGCAAGGACGCCAGAGAACCGGGCGTCGCGCGCGGCGCCTACATCCTCGCCGAGGCCGAGGGCGGCCGGCCGGAAATCATTCTGATCGGAACCGGCTCTGAAGTCGCTCTCTGCATGAAGGCGCGGGAGCGGCTGAAAGCCCTTGGCGTGCGCGCGCGCGTCGTGAGCATGCCGAGCTGGAATCTGTTTGAGGCGCAGAGCGAAGATTACCGCGAGCGCGTGCTGCCCTCTTCGATGCGGAAGCGTGTCACGGTCGAAGCCGGATGCTCTCTGGGGTGGCATCGCTGGGCCGCCGACGGCACGGTAATCGCGATCGATCACTATGGCGCTTCAGCGCCTGGCGACGAGGTCCTGAAGAACTTCGGCTTCACGGCGGAGCACGTAACGGCCGCCGCTCTGCGCCTTCTGGGCCGGGCGGAAGAAGCCGCCAGAGAGTATGGGGGCGAAACCGCTTTCGAACCGACTGCTCCGGCCGAGGGGCATTCGTAGCAGGTCTCGTCGATAATCGACGTATGGAATATCGGCAACTCGGTCATTCAGGATTGAAAGTTTCCGTGCTGAGTTTCGGCGCGGGCACATTCGGCGGCAGTAACGAGTTCTTCCGGGCATGGGGTGATACGGGCGTCGAAGAGGCACGCAGGCTTGTCGACATCTGTCTTGAAGCAGGCGTCAACCTCTTCGATACGGCCGACATTTATTCCGACGGGCTTTCGGAAGAAATTCTGGGCAAGGCGATTTCGGGCAAACGCTCGCAGCTTCTCATTTCCACCAAGGCGACATTCCGCTCAGCCCAGGGACCGAACGGTCTCGGCTCCTCCCGCCAGCACCTGATCGAGGCGCTCGAGGGCAGTCTGCGGCGGCTGAATACCGATTACGTGGACATCTATCACATGCACGGCTTCGATGCCGTCACGCCCGTGGATGAGACGCTCTACACGCTGGACAATTTCGTCAGGAGCGGCAAAGTGCGTTATCTCGCGTGCTCGAATTTTTCCGGCTGGCACCTGATGAAATCGCTGGCCATTTCGGAGAAAAACGGCTGGTCCCGCTACGTGGGACATCAGGTCTATTACTCGCTGATCGGCCGCGACTATGAATGGGAACTGATGCCTCTGGCGCTCGATCAGAACATCGGCGCGCTGGTCTGGAGCCCGCTCGGCTGGGGGCGTTTGACGGGAAAGATCAGGCGCGGCCACTCTCTGCCGGAGGTCAGCCGGCTTCACAAGACCGCACAGATGGGGCCGCAGCCGCCGGAAGAATATCTTTACAAGGTCGTGGATGCAATCGATGAAATCGCCCGCGAGACCGGTCGCAGCGTTCCGCAGATCGCGCTGAACTGGCTGTTGCAGCGGCCGACGGTTTCCACCGTGATCGTGGGCGCGCGGAACGAAGAGCAGCTCCGGCAGAATCTCGACGCGGCCGGCTGGAACCTTTCCGCAGATCAGGTCGCCCGGCTGGATCGCGCAAGCAGGGTGGCGCGGGCCTATCCCTACTGGCACCAGGCGCAGTTCGCCGAACGCAATCCCCTGCCCGTCCCCGAAGGCTGAACTTTTCGGAATGCATTCTTCGTAATGCGTTCAAGGAAATGGATAGTCGCGGCCGCGGCTCCCGGATTCGCCGTCAGGGCCGGCGAATCCGGATATACTGTTTCGGCATAGGAGTGGTGGATGAAAATCGGTGTGATTCTGGCGCTTTCCGGCGCCCTCTGTGCCCAGGCTTTCGGCCAGTCCGCGGGTGCATTTGCCGCTTCGCCGGGCAGCGATCTCAGCGGCAACTGGGCCCCCGCGCCGCATGAGGAAAGCGTCGGCAATCCGGCGCTGGTGGAATATTATGGCGTGCCGATCAACGACGGCGCCCGCCTGCGCGGACTCTCCTGGAGTCCTTCGCGCGCGACCCTGCCCGAACATCAATGCCAGGTGCACCTGGTCTCTTATATCTATGGCGGGCCCCTCAATCTGAGGATCTGGGAAGAGCGCGATCCGCAGTCGCAGAAGGTGATCGCGATCAAGCAGTACATCAGCACCTACGAACAGAACCGCACGATCTGGATGGACGGCCGCCCGCATCCCTCGCCGCTCGCGCCCCATACCTGGATGGGTTTTTCGACCGGCAAGTGGGAAGGCAATGTGCTCACCGTTTACACCACTCACATCAAAGAGGGCGAACTCCGCCGCAACGGCCTGATGGAAAGCGATCAGGCCACCCTGGTGGAGCACTTCGTCCGCTACGGCGACTACATGACTCACGTGAGCATCATCACCGATCCCAATACGCTCACCGAGCCGTTCGTCAGGAGCCAGACGTTCCGGTTGACCGTGCCCGAGGGGCAGAACTGGCTCTACCCCTGCGAGTACGTCGAAGAGGTTGCCGGACGGCCGCGGGGCGAGGTGCCAAACTACCTGCCGGGCCAGAATCCTTTTCTGCACGAACATGCGGACAAGTACCACATTCCGCTTGAAGCGGCGCTCGGAGGGGCGGAAACGATGTATCCGGAATTCCGGCTGAAGATCAAGGCCGCGCAGGGAAAGGGCCGATGAGACTCGCCCTGGCGGCTGTTCTTCTGTCAGCAGCTTCGGGGCTGATGGCCCAGCAAACCGGAGACCTCGATGTCCTGCACGTGCAGGGAAATGTTTACCTGATCGGCGGCGCGGGAGGCAACGTGATCGTCCAGACGGGCGATACCGGCGTGGTCGTCGTGGATACCGGGCTCGCTCAGAATGCGCAGAAACTGCTGGCGGCGATCCGCAAACTCTCCGATAAGCCGATCCAGTACATCATCAACACGCATTTCCATCCGGATCACATGGGTGGGAATACCGTCATTCGCAACGCGGGCGTGACGATCACCGGCGCCAACGTGACCGGCGACATCCGCGACGCCGCGCAGGGGGCGCAGATTCTCGCGCACCTGAACGTGCTGAACCGCGTGAGCGCGCCCGCGGGCAAGCAACCGGCGATGCCCGAAAGCGCCTGGCCCACCGACACCTATGTCTCCGGACAGAAGGAACTGTTTTTCAACGAGGAGCCGATCGCGATCATTTACCAGCCGAACGCTCATACGGACGGCGACAGTCTGGTTTACTTCCGGCGCTCGGACGTTGTCGCGACCGGCGATATTTTCGTCACCACGAGCTATCCCTATATCGACCTGGAAAACGGCGGCAGTATCCAGGGCGAAATCGACGCGCTGAATCACATCCTCGATATCACGATTCCGAAGCACGATGAAGAAGGCGGGACCTATGTGGTCCCGGGCCATGGCCGCATATGCGACGAAAACGACGTGCTCGAATACCGCGACATGGTCACGATCATCCGCGACCGCGTGCAGGCCGCGATCAAGAAGGGAATGACTCTCGACGAGGTCCGGAAGGCCGGCTACACGAAAGACTACGACTCCCGCTACAGCGCCAGGAGCGGTTTCGGCGCCGCGGATAACTTCATTACGGCCGTGTACAAAAGCCTGACCAGCGCCCACAAGTAGCCGCAGGATCTGTAAGCGCTGACCTGGCATGCGCGGTTTTTGAGCGCCTGCTCTTCGTGACGATGATGAATGCGTGCGTTACTCTCCGCCCCCGCAGGCATGGCCTCATCGGCCGCAGTCGAAAGCACTGCCGCCGCGCCGGAGCGGTGGAGTTCTGCAGCCTGGAAGGG
>CAZXCO010000900.1:0-5215 GCA_964639095.1 uncultured Solibacteraceae bacterium | reverse complement strand
GCAGCCTGCCGCTTACTGAATCCTGGCGATTACGTAATGTAAAGTAAAACACACATGACTGTGCGATTTAGCACGTTGGTTGGGCTGGCGACTGCGAGTTTGGCAACTGGTGCGCTTGCGCAGACGCGCATCGACGGCGTGGTTAATTCCGCGTCAGGGACAACAGGCCTTGCGCCTGGCACCTGGGCGACGATCTACGGCGCGAATCTTGCGTCGGAGGCGGTTTCGGCACAATCGGTTCCCATTCCGGCTTCGCTGGGCGGTGTGCAGGTGACGATCGGCGGCACTGCCGTGCCGTTATCATATGTGTCGCCAGGCCAGATTAATCTGCTGATCCCTTTCGAAGCGGCGACGCTGAATCCGGGGCAGACCGGATTCTGCCTTTACAGGTCATCAATCAGACTGGGACGTATTCCGGGCAGAACGTGGTGCTCACCAGGAGTGCGCCGGCAATCTTCACGAGGAATGCGCAAGGGTCTGGGCGCGCGCTGGCGTTTGATCCATCATTCAACGAGTTGAAGACGATTGGATCGGGTCCGATAATTATCTACGCAACCGGGCTTGGACCAACGCATCCGCCGGCGAGCGGTTCAGCAGTGGGGGCGACGACAGAGCCCTTGAACCGCGTGCTGGATGCGGTGACAGTGTCGGTGGGCGGGGTTGTGGTTTCACCTTCTTATGCCGGGCTGGCGCCGGGCCTCGCTGGCATTTATCAGATCAACTTCACTCCTCCGCCCGGGGCAAAGCCGGATGCGCTCACGCTGACTGTGGGTGGCGTGCCGAGTAACATCGCGACGCTCCTCTCATTGCCCGGAGCGAATGTAACGAATGTCTCGGGACATGTCGAGGGACTGTCTCCCGCGACGGGACAGTGGTCGAACGTCTTTGGACTGTCATATGTGGTGTATTCGGCGATGCTTTTAGCTGCCCAATATCAAGTGAGTTTCGACATCGTGCCTGGCGCGGGGCCTTTTCAAGTTGTCGGCCGAGGACCGGCTGGAGGGATGACGCTGGACATCGATCCGGCGGCGGGAACCTGGAGCGCTGTCTGGATGGTTCCAAGCGATGCTGCGTATTACTGGAATTTTTCATCTGCACCATTCCAGTTGATTGATTTCCGTACGTGCAGCGCAAGCGGCTGTTTGCCCGCTCCGATGAATATTGTCCCGCCAGCCCAAATCCCAGTTGCGCAGAACCAGGCACTGAGAATGATTCCCGATCCCAGTTCCACCGCTCAAATTCAGGAGCCGAATGCGGTAAATGTTGTAAAGGGACTGAGTCTTCCCGCGGGAGGCCACTTCTCGATCGATTTGAGTTCAGATGAGGCGCTGGCCGGCGGGTTCGTCAACCTCGCACACAATCCGGGGATGGCTGTTGCCTACTTCGATCTGTATGTGGACAACTTGCCGGTAGCATCGAAGACAGCGACTTTTACCATTCAATAAGCAGCCGTTCAGCTGCATTTAAAGAAGCAGCACACACGGATTTCGGGATCAGGCTCGTTGCCGGGCGACCTTGCGCGCTTAACCCGGCATTTGCCGGACGGCGGTTTTTTGACGAAAGTGCATTCTGCTTCCGCGTGCTGCTATAAACGGGAGATGTAGAAAAGTCAGAACGCCAGCCTGAAACCTCCCGGTTGTGTATCTCTCGAAACGTGTCAAATCCATGGGATATGGCGTCCGCCTGTTGGCCCTGGTGAGGGACCGCGACGTGGGTGACCACCGGCCAGGCCGAAGGCGTAGCACAAAACGAGAACGCAGGCACAGCCGCAAACCCAGCGATCCACAATCGTCGGCCCAGCTGGACTCAGTGAGGGACCTCTAACCGATCTTTGCGGGCGGCGTGGCCTGCGGGGCCGCACCAGTCAAGGTCCGTTCGCCACCAGATGCAGAAAATCCTGAAATCCATTGATCGCCAACCTGTTGGAGGCGACGATCACGACTGTTCACGCTGCTCCGAAATTTGACCTACTTATTCGTGACTGTCCAGGCATTTTGTCAGCAGTCTGCCGATGAAGAATCAGGCGCTGAGCACTTTGTCAGCAATCTTGTCAGCAGAATGCACGCAAGTGTCGCGTATTCTGCAAGTTGCAAGGGGCGGTGCGGATGCGGAATTTCAGCAAAGAATCCTGTTCGTCCGTCGGAATTCAGCGCACCCAAACGGGTGGGCCAGCATTTTTGGGGTGAACAGACTTCCGGGTTAAGTCCTTGGATATGAGTGGTGAGCGCGGAAGGAATCGAACCTTCAACCTACTGATTAAGAGTCAGTTGCTCTGCCAATTGAGCTACGCGCCCGAATTTCTTATTCTAGCATCCGCGTTCCGAACCTGTCATTCCACCATTCCGCTTTCGTTTCCTCTATCCTTTGAAAGGCGGCCTGCCTCGCCCACACTATGCACCTGTTGCCCACCCACGATGAAGTTCTGCGCGTCCTCCGCGACACCGGAGCACTGCGCGAAGGCCATTTCGTCTATCCCAATGGCCTGCACTCGAACGAATATCTTCAGGTTCCCCTCGCGATGCGGTACTACCAGCATGCGAAGACGCTGAGCGTCGCATTGAGCCGCCTGATACGCGCCAATCCGGAAATCCGCGCCGTCATCCCGGAGCTTTCCATCGTCGCTCCCGCCACCGGCGGCCTGCCTGTCGCCTACGGCGTCTGCGAAGCTCTGCAGGCCAAGCGCGTCTACTGGGCCGAACGCGATGCGGATCTCACGGCCGATTCGAACGCCCGGCAGCCGCTCCATTTCCGCCAGTTCATCGAGCCCCTGCCCGGTGAGCAGGTGGTCCTCGTGGACGATATCCTGCGCACCGGCAGCAAACTTGCCGAACTCAAGCGACTGCTGGAAAGCTACGGCGCCGTCGTCGTCGCCCTTGCCGTGGTCATTTACCAGCCGCATCCCCGAACACACGATTTCGGAGACCTCCCCCTCCTGCATCTCGTCCGCCTGGAAGGGAGCTACTACACCGACCAAAATTCATGCGATCTGTGCGCGAAAACGGTTCCGATCCAAAAAGTCTGGATATAAGACGCCGGATTTCCGAGGTGAAAACGGACGATATGCTTTCTTATCAGCGACTTGGAGCACACGACACGGCACTGCTGAAAACCGGTGCATTTTGTTACGGAAAGGTTTCCAATCGGATAAATACGTACCATTCCAGGATTTTTTCCACAGGTTTTTCATCATACCCCGTTGAAAACCCAGGTATATTCCGGTGAAGCTGACCTCGGTTGACTGGTCCATCATCGCCGCCTATTTCCTCTTTAATCTCCTCGTCGGTTTCTACTACAAAAGCAAAGCCGGATCGAACACTACCGAGTTCTTTCTCTCCGGCCGCAACGTTCCCTGGTGGCTCGCGGGCACCTCCATGGTCGCGACCACGTTTGCCGCGGACACGCCTCTCGTTGTCACCGGACTGGTCGCGCGCAACGGGATCGCCGGCAACTGGCTCTGGTGGAACATGGTCGCGAGCGGCATGCTGACCGTCTTCCTTTTCTCCCGGCTCTGGCGCCGCTCCGGCATGACTACCGATATCGAACTGGCCGAACTCCGCTACTCGGGCAGGCCCGCCGCTTTCCTGCGCGGCTTTCGCTCGGTGTATCTCGGGGTCGTGATGAACTGCATCATCCTCGGTTGGGTCAACCTCGCGATGGTCAAGATCCTCATGCTGGTCCTGGGCATCTCAAAGGATGAGGCTCTCTGGCTCGTGATCGCCATCATCGCCCTCACATCGTTCGTCTCCACCCTGTCCGGGCTGTGGGGCGTCCTGGTCACGGACCTCTTTCAATTCGCCATCAAGATGACCATGGTCACCGTGCTCGGAGTCGATGCCGTGCGCGCGGTCGGCGGGGTCGATGCGATGAAAGCGAAGCTGGGCGGCGAGGGCAGTTCCTTCCTGAGTTTCGTTCCCGATCTGCACTCCGCCTGGATGCCCGCGATCACGTTTTTTGTCTATATCGCCGTGAACTGGTGGGCGACCTGGTATCCCGGCGCCGAACCAGGCGGCGGCGGTTATGTCGCGCAGCGCATGTTCAGCGCGAAGGACGAACGCAATTCGCTGCTCTCCACTCTCTGGTTCAACATCGCACATTACGCGCTGCGCCCCTGGCCCTGGGTTGTTGTGGGGATGGCCTCGGTCATCCTTTACCCGCATCTGCAGGATCCGGAGACCGGCTATATCCGGGTGATGATCGATTATCTGCCCGCCTCGCTGCGCGGCCTGATGGTGGCGGCGTTCGCCGCCGCGTTCATGTCCACGGTCGGAACGCAGCTCAACTGGGGCGCGAGCTACCTGGTCAACGATTTCTATCGCCGGTTCCTCCGCCCAACGGCGCCGGACCGCCACTACGTGCACGCGTCGCAGATCGCGACCGTGCTCCTCACGATCATTTCGGCGGTGATCACGCACTACATGGATTCGATCGCCGGCGCCTGGAAGCTGCTGCTCGTAACCGGAGCCGGTACAGGTTCCGTGCTGATTCTTCGCTGGTACTGGTGGCGCATCAATGCCTGGAGCGAGGTCTCGTCGATGGCGGCTGCGTTCGCGGTCTCGGTCCTCCTGCAGACCGCGTTCCATCTCGACAGCGACAACCCGATCCAGTTTGCCCACCTGATTCTGATCACGGTCGCGGTCACGACCGCCGTGTGGCTCGCCACCACGTTTCTCACAGCGCCCGAGAGCGACGCCACACTCGTGACGTTTTACCGGAGAGTCAGGCCCTCGCTCGCGGGATGGCGCCGGGTGGCCCGTCTCGCCCCCGAGGTCAAGGTTTCGAGCGATCTCGGCTGGAACCTCATGGACTGGCTCTCGGGGTGCGCTTTGATTTATGGCGCTCTCTTCGGTATCGGTAAAATCATCCTGAAGGACTATTGGGCAGGCTTTGCGTGCTTCGCCGTCGCAGCGATTGCGGCGACTGTGATTTACCGGGACCTTTCGCGGCGCGGCTGGTCTTCGGTCATGGAGTGAAGGAATGCGCTCACGAATATTTTTGCTGGCCATGATCGCCGGCGCTCTTTTTGCGCAGCAGCCAACGGGCGAAAAGCTGGCTCCGTACTATCCGACGCCTGAAACGATCGTCGAACAAATGCTCAATCTGGGCGGGCTCAAGGCAGGCGAGAAGATGTTCGATCTCGGCAGCGGCGACGGGCGCATCGTCATCATGGCGGCACGGAAGTTCCATGCGGATGCCACCGGCATCGAATTTGATCACG
>CAZXCO010000899.1:0-2992 GCA_964639095.1 uncultured Solibacteraceae bacterium | reverse complement strand
GTACTCTCTCGTGCCTATTTTCGCAGTGGACGGAGGACCCGGGCCAGCGGTTTTCGGACATCAGCATCCGTATGCGTGAATAGACCCGCCGCGTCCTCCCGCGGCGGGTCGCTTTCCCGATTCAGTCTCAGACGTGTCTGGTCCCTAAGCCGCGATCGTCCGCGCTCCGGAAGATTGCACTTGCGCCGCAGCGGCACGAGTCTGGCGGGACCAGATCGCCCGGAGCGTCGCCAGCACATCCTCGCCCGCGATGTCTCCGGTTTGCGTACTCAGCGCGATGTCGTCAATGGACACGATCCCCTTCAGCGCTCCCGCCTTGTCCACTACAGGCAGCCGTTTGATCTGCCTTTGCCCCATCGTCGCCAGCGCCGTTCGGACGTCATCGCCTGTTGCGCAGACCGAGAGATTCTGACCGCTCGTCACTTCTCCCACGGTAAGATCACAGGCCTGTCTGTGTCTGGTCGCCAGCGCGATAAAGAGGTCGCGATCGGTGACGATACCGACCACGCGCCCTCCCTCGTCAACCACAGGCAGAGCGCCACAGTTGTTGTTCCACATGATTTCGGCTGCTGCCGCTGCATTTGTCGACGGGCTGATGAACGCCACGTCTTTGGTCATGATGTCCTGTACTTTCATCATTCCCATTCCTTTCGACGCTCAGGAGATCGGCACCGGATGCGATTTCTTCGCCACCTCAGGGGTCGGAACGCTGACCTTGAGAACGCCGTCCTTCAGCTCGGCCTTCAACTGATCTGTCTTCGTGCCTTCCGGCAGCGGGATGGATCGGTAGAAGCGGCCATAGCTGCGCTCCCAGCGGTGATACCCTTCATGGTCGGTCTTGTGCTCCTGTTTCCGTTCGCCTTCGATGGTCAGGGTGTCCTCGGAAACCTCGACCTTTATATCTTCTTTTTTCAGCCCGGGCAGTTCGGCCGTTACAACGAGAGTTCCGTTGCACCGCTGCACATCCATGGTTGGCGACCAGGTTTCGATTTCGGCTCCGGGACCACGGCCGCGAAGCACCCGGTCCATTTCGTCGGTGAACTCCCGCATCAACGCAAAGGGGCTCAGGCCGAACAATCTGCCGAACGGCATCATGGGGCGAAACATCTCGCCGGGCGCCGCGACCGTCTGCGGCGTTTTTCTGGTGACTGCTACCTCAGACATTGCATTTTCTCCTCTTGATGGTTTTGTGGTGGAATGTTTTCACGAGCGCGGCCACACGAAGCCTCTCGGGGCGCTCGCGACCATGCCTTCTCTGGCATCCTCTCCGGAGCGAACAACGGCGGCCGGTCTCCGGACCTGAAGATTACGAACCGTTATCTGCTGGCGGGAAGCTCGAGTCGGCGCTCCAGCATCTCCAGCCTCTGTTTGGTATTTCCGTAATCAACAAAATCCGAAATCATGGACGACAACTCCTCCGAGACATCGGCATTCGCTTCGAGGTAGCTCTTGTAGGGGTCCATAGAGAGGCGTTTCGGATTCTCGTTCAGGTACTGGATGGCTTTGCCGGTGTTCGTAGCCAGTTCCCTCAGCAGAGGCTGGATTCTTTGAATGGCCATCTCCTGCCAGGGGGAAGCTGACTTCTTCGCGTCCTCCAGCTTCTGGACGTCACGGCCCGCTTCGTTAATGCGCTCTTTCATCTGCGTGATGACGGAGGCGTGCGTTTGCCAGCTGACGCCCCCGAGCCGTGTGTAGGACTCGAGAGTTGCCGCATCTTCCTTCATCTGAAACGCATGACTCTTCACCTGGGAGAGCAGATTTGAGACCTGCTCCGAATCGGGCCTGTCAGCCGCCTGCACACTGAAAACGATGGCTACCGCTCCGATCGCCAGCGCTATCGGAGCGAGTCGCAGCTCGCGATGGGATCTATTCATACCGTTCTCCTTCGAATTGCCGGGATAAAGTTTTCCTCAAATGAGGCTCGGCAAAGTTTCATTCACAACTTCCAACTGCCTGCACTTGAAGGCTATGACGCCGGCGGCCTGGGGCATACTCGTACTAAACCGAGTATTGAGCGCTGAAAAAAGCAGTGTGTACATCAATGAACTCCCGCGGGATAATGTTGCGTTGTAAATCCGGCGTTATCGGGACAGGTTGTCGCGATGAATCCTGTGTCCTCCACACTCACCTCCGGCTTCCGCGCCGATGAGCAACCGGAGTCGCTGCTGCGCGCCGTACTCGACTCTCCGTCAGTAGCGGTTCTTGTGGTTGACGAAGACGGCCGGATCCGGTTTCTCAATCGCACGGTCGAGCAGCTGTTTGGCTACTCGCCCGCCGAGTTATCCGGCCAGCCACTGGAAGTGCTTGTGCCGGAGCAACTGCGAAGCATTCACGCCGCGCACAGGCGCGGCTTCTTCTCCCGCCCCCGCGAGCGCGGCATGGGACCGGGCCTCGACCTTATGGCCCGCCGCAGGGACGGAACCGAGTTCCCCGTGGAAGTGAGCCTGAGTTATATCTCTACAGATCAGGGCATTCTTGCAGTGGCGTTCCTGATGGACATTTCGCTCCGCAAGCAGGCCGAGGGGGAAAGAGACAGCTACTTCAACCTCTCTCCGGATCCGCTTTGCATCCGGACTTCAGACGGGAACTTCCGCCGCGTCAACCCGGCCATGATCGCGCTGCTGGGGCGGTCCGAAGCCGAGTTGTGTTCGACGAGTTACGTGGAGTTTCTCCATCCGGACGATCGCGAACGAACCAGCGCTGCGATTCGTGGCGTGTTTCAGGGCCATCCCATGGAATACTTCGTGGACCGCTATCGTTCCAAAAACGGCAACTGGCGCTGGTTGCAATGGAGGACGGCGCTGCCGCACGCCGGGGCGGCGATCTGCTACGCGGCGGCTCGCGACGTCACGGAAGCGAAGACCACGCAGGAAAAGCTGCGCCATCTCGCCCGGAAGGTCATGACGGCCCATGAGGAGGAGCGGCGCCGCATCGCCCGTGACCTGCACGACGACATCACACAGCGCCTCGCAACGCTCGGAATCGAGATGGG
>CAZXCO010000898.1:0-6003 GCA_964639095.1 uncultured Solibacteraceae bacterium | reverse complement strand
TACGTCACGCCCGACATGTTTTCTGGAAGCATCTTCGACCTGGAGCCGGACACGGAATACGAATGCCGCTTCCTCCTTTCGGATCCGGATGGCGTCAGCGGCAAGGCGGAAAATATGGTGACCGTGCGGACGCGGCGCGAACCCGCGCCGGCCACAGGCGGCAAAATCTATCACGTCTATCCGCCGGACTACAAAGGCGAAAAGCAGCAGCCGGCCTTTACCGGTCTGATGGCGGCCTACAATACCGGCGCCTCCCATTCGGACAATTTCAACACGTACCCGCCGCGGGTTCAGCCGGGCGACACCATCCTCGTGCATGCCGGGCTCTATAAGGACGACCGCCTGCGGTATGGCGGAGGAGGACCCGGCGGTACGGCTCCCTCCGACGGCACGTATTACCTGACGCAAAGCGGCACGCCCGACCGGCCGATCGTCATCAAAGCTGCCGGTGACGGCGAAGTCATCTTCGACGGCGATGGAAACTTCAACCTCTTCAACGTGATGGCCGCGAATTACAACTACTTCGAAGGGCTGACGATCCGAAACACCGATCTCGCATTTCTCGCCGGCCTGAAGAAGATCGCGGGAGCAAGCGGCACTACGATCCGGAAATGCCGCATCGAAAATGTCGGCCGGGTTTTCTATTCGGACTGGTCCGGCTCAAAAGATTTCTACATCGCCGACAACACGATGCGTGGCCGCTTCCCGTCAGATCATCTGATGTGTTTTACCGGACGCACCTGGCAGAAATACGGGCCTCCGCCAAAGCTGGTTTCCGAATACGCCGTCAAGGTCTACGGATCGGGACACGTCGTGGCGTATAACTCGATCGCGAATTTCCACGATGGCGTGGATGTCGCCACATACGGAAATCCGGACGGGCCGCTGGACCGAATGCCCGTCTCGATCGATTTCTACAACAACGACATCAGCAACATGGAGGATAACTGCATCGAGGCCGACGGCGGCGCGCACAACATCCGGATTATGCGCAACCGTTGCTTCAACCAAGGGCACAGGGCGCTCAGCGTACAGCCTTCCTTTGGCGGCCCGGTTTACTTCATTCGCAACATCGTCTATCACGCGCCGGAGGGAGGCGCGGTCAAGCTGACAGCCACAGCCGCGGGCATCGTTTTCTATCACAACACTCTGATCGCGCCCGTCAAGCCGATGCTGGGAGCGATCTCGAACGTCCACTTCCGCAACAACCTGATTCTCGGGCAGAGCGACACGCTCGAGACGTTCGCGATCGAGACGTACACAAACTACTCGAGCTCGGACTACAACGGCTTCCGTCCGAACAAAGGCGCGGCGTTCTCGTTCGAATGGATGTCGCCGCCGTTCAATGTGCTTTCGAGGTATGCGGCGAAGCCCGGACTGACTCCCCAGGAGCGTATCCGGGAAGAGGCCGGATCGAAGGAAGACCGCAAATTTAAAACACTCAAAGAGTTCAGCGAAGCGACCGGCCAGGACCGCCACAGCGTGATTGTGGATTATGACGTTTTTCGGAAAGTGACGCCGCCGGACCCCGGTGATCCACGCATTCTCTACAAACCCGCGGATTTCGATTTCCAGCTTCGCCCAGCGTCGGCGGCGGAGGACGCGGGCGTGCGGCTGCCCAACGTCAACGACGGATTCACTGGCAAGGCCCCGGATCTCGGAGCTTACGAAATCGGCCGGCCCGAGCCGCACTACGGGCCGCGTTGAGCGCGCGCGCGCACTTATTTCGTTGAAATAATCACCGTCTGCTCCGAAGGCAGCATTTGAGCCTGATTCGACAGGAGCCCGGCGTTCCGGAAGATCGCCTCCAGTTCACGGAATGTGTAAGCGTCGCCGTGCGCAGTGTTCTGCAGCATCGTGATGGCGAAGCGCGCGGCCGATGGCGGAGTGACGCGGTCCTCATTGGGGCAGAATTCCATCGTGGCCGCACGTCCGCCCGGCTTGAGCGCGGCATACACCTTCCGCAGCAGGGTCTCGATCTGCTTCTCATCGAAATGGTGCAGGAAGTTCGGAATGAGAATCACGTCGTAATCCGATCCGAAATCGACTTCGAATGCGCTGCCGGGAATCGTATGGTAACGCTGCGAGATTCCCGCTTTGGCTGCGTTCTCTTTGGCGACTTCGAGGACGGAAGGCCAGTCGAGCCCGGTGATATCCGCCTGCGGATTCTTTTGCGCCACCGCAATTCCGTATACGCCGTGGCCGGCCGCGATATCGAGCACTTTGATGGGCCCGGTTCC
Source organism: uncultured Solibacteraceae bacterium (assembly GCA_964639095.1). Taxonomy (GTDB): domain Bacteria; phylum Acidobacteriota; class Terriglobia; order Bryobacterales; family Bryobacteraceae; genus BOG-234. The sequence continues at coordinate 3,763 of CAZXCO010000898.1, read as the reverse complement.
GGCCACCTTCTCCGCCATCGTGGCGGCGAGCGGCATCATCAGCGGCGCCATCGCTCGGGCGAAGAGAACCCAGAAGTTGTTGTCCACCTCCGTCACACCCGGGCCCTCGTGGACGGCCCCACCTTTTCGCACGCAATCGGCGATGGACAACGACCCCGTGATGTTTTCGGCGCTCGTGAGAAACTCCGCGACGCTCGCTACGCATGCGGGAGAACGCCGGTCGAGGAACGCCGCGGATTCGGGCGTAAGAGAATAGCGGCCGTTCTGCTTCGCGAGAAGCCCGTCCGTCACGATGGTGTCGCAGAGAATGCGAACGCCCCGCTCGGAGGCGCCCCGCCGCGCCGCGATTTCGGCCGCCGTCGCGGCGCCTTCGCCGATTGCGGTGAAGATGTCGAGTTCAATCGCGGCGCGCAGCGCGGCCGTTTCCTGGTATGCCCGCAGCGTTTCGAAAATCCGCACGGGCGAAAGCGACGTTTGAGGTGTAGTGGCCATACCGTTCGATCTTATCGTTGCCATGACACTGCTCGTTGCCATGACACTGCGCGGTAACACGTCCGGCGGCATGGTGGAGAAGACACAACGGTTCCGCACTCCGCGCGCCGTACCGCGCGGGCTGTCGGACAATGGAAGTTTCAAGCCTTCGCAATGCCGAACATCTATCTGTGCTTCCTCTGGCACATGCACCAGCCTTTCTACAAGGATCTGATGTCGGGGGAATATCGCCTGCCGTGGACGCGCATGCACGCCCTCAAAGACTACTACGGAATGGTAAGGATCCTTGAGGAGTTTCCGGACATCCGGCAGACATTCAATCTGGTTCCCTCCATGATCGTGCAGGTGGAGGAGTACGCCCGCGGCGAAGCGCGCGATCCTTTCCTCGAAGCTGCGCTCAAGCCCGCCGAGAGCCTGACTGAGGAGGAGCAGGCTTTTATTCTGCGCAACTTCTTCATGGCGAATCCGGCGCGCATGATTCACCGTTACCCTCGCTACAGTGAGCTTTTCGCGGCGTACAACGCCCAGAGCGCATCGCGGGACGGCAAGGGAATCTTCGGCCCCCACGAATTTCGCGATCTGCAGGTTTTATCCCAGCTGGCATGGTTCGACGAGGAGTTTCAGGAGAAAGATCCGGAAGTTCGCGCGCTGATCGAAAAGGGCCGGAATTTCAATGCCGCCGATCAGAGTCTCGTGGGCCGCAAGGAGCGCGAAATCTGCGCGCAGGTGATTCCCGAATACCAGAAGCTGGCGGCGTCGGGCCAGATCGAGATCTCGACCACTCCTTTCTACCACCCCATTCTGCCCCTCCTTTGCGACAGCGATATCGCCTCGGTATCGCACCCGCACGTGCCCCTGCCTCCCCGCTTTTGTTATCCCGAAGACGCACGCCTGCAGCTCCAGATGGCACGCGACTATGTGGCGAAGACGTTCGGAGTTGCTCCCGCCGGTCTGTGGCCTTCAGAAGGTTCGGTTTCCGACCAGGTACTCGAGCTTGCCGCCGAGACGGGATTCGAGTGGGCAGCTACCGACAATGGGGTCCTGGATCGCACTCTCCGGCGCGCCGCCACACCGGATATCACCTACCGTCCTTACCGCTGGGCGCAAGGGGACCGGCAGATCCGGATGATTTTCCGCGATCATGTATTAAGCGACCTGATCGGTTTCGTTTACTCGGGTATGGAACCCGCCGAAGCCGCGCAGGATTTTCTGAATCGAATCCGCGAGAATTGCCGAGGGCTGCCCGCCGGACGCGACGCCCTCGTGCCTGTCATTCTCGACGGGGAAAACGCCTGGGAATATTACGACCGTAACGGACGCACTTTCTTCCGGGAGCTTTATCAGCGCATTCAGGCGGATAGTAACCTGGAGGCGCTCACCGTTCGGGAAGCCTTTGCACGGATGGAACCGGAGCCCCTCAACCACATTCACCCCGGTTCCTGGATCAACGCTAATTTCGACGTCTGGATAGGCGCGGAAGAGGACAACAAAGCGTGGCGGCTTCTGCTGGATGCGCGAAAGGCGGTCGATTCCGCCTCCAACGTGACCGCCGAACAGAAACGAAAGGCACGGGAAGAGATCCTGATCGCGGAAGGGAGCGACTGGAACTGGTGGTATGGGCCGGAGCATGAATCAGCCAATGCGGTCGAATTTGATCAGATTTACCGGAGCCATATCGCGAACGTTTATCGCGCGCTCGGCGTAACAGCGCCGCCGGAACTCTCGGTTCCCATACTGAAAATTTCCCGAGAGGAGATCTCAACGCCTCCGCTCGGCCCGCTCGCGCCCGATATCAATGGAGTAATCGATTCCTATTTCGAGTGGCTCGGCGCGGGTATCTATCGAGTGGACCAGCGCTCGGGCGCAATGCACGGTAAGCGCACTCTGGTGAATGAGGTGCACTATGGAGCGAGCGACTCATCGGCTTTTATCAGAATTGATTTCGCCGAAGACGCCGCCGCCCTCGATGGTCTCGAAATCCATACGGAAGTAGCCGGCGCGCCCGGAACACCTCACCGGAACCTGACGGTCCGGATGAACTCCGGCCACGCCCTTACCGACGGCCGGGAGGGGAAGGCGGCGTTTAAAGATGTTTTGGAGATTGCGTTGCCGCTGGCCGGGGAACCGGCGCGCGTTCGGCTGTCCTTCTGGCAGGATGGCTTGCCGATCGAAGCCATCCCGCCGCAGGACTATTTGCACCTTTCGGCGCCGGCAGGCTGGAACGCGTAACGATTATCAGGACTTGCGTGAAGAGTTTCGATTCAGAAGGGTTTCCAGTCTCGCTGCCGCCGCCGGAGTCTTGACTCCGCCCGTCAGGATGTCGCGATTGCTGACCTCGCGGCCGTAGAGTTCCTTGCTCGCGTCATCGTCCGGACGGAGCGTGGCGCCTTCCAGCGTAAGGCCGCCGAAAATTCCGCGCGAACGCGAGTAAGAAAGCATCTCCGCATGCATTTCGGCATCAGTTTCCGCGCTCGCCGCACGGCCCACGGGGCCCGCCGCGGCTGAAGCATCCGCGCCGAGAGTGAACTTGTTGCTGAGAAGGTGCTTCATCCCGTTATCGTTCATCACCAGAAGGATAATGTCCTGCTCGGTGCCGCCGATCTGGAGACCGAAGCTGCCGCCTTCAATCCGGATGGGAGCAGGCGCGGTCCAGCCGGTCCCGCTGGTCCGCCGGCACATGGCGAATCCACGTCCGTATTTTGCGCCGACAATAAATCCGGCCTTTTTGAGATTCGGAACAACGACAACGCAGTGTGCCTTGTCCATCAGATCCTGCGGAATGCCTTTGTCCGACGCTTTCATCATGTCGCTGAGGACATCGGCCGAGTAATCGAGCCGCTTTGCAACGTCACTTTCTTTCGCCGCCTGCATTGCCAGTGGGCTGATGGCGGCTATGGCTAAAATCGTTAAGAGTGTAGTACGCATTCCACACACCTCCTTTTCGCAATCATATAGTGCTTGCGAGGAACCACTGTAATAAAACGCACCCTCGCGCCGATGGAGCGCCTAGCGGCCGAGAGCCGAGTGTTGCGCGAAGTTCAGAACGGCGCCCGGCAGGATTCCGAGAAAGAATGTTCCGATCGCGGGAAGAACGAGTGCCGCGCGAAGGCCCGGCGTCAGCGGCTCGATATTCTGGACGGCCTCACCGGGTTCATGCATATACATCACCACCATCAGCCGCAGATAGTAGTAAGCGGCAACGGCGCTGTTCAGCAGGCCGAGCACGGTCAGCCAAACCAGATTCGACTCGAGCGCCGCGCGGAAAATGTAG
>CAZXCO010000897.1:0-5166 GCA_964639095.1 uncultured Solibacteraceae bacterium | reverse complement strand
GGCGACGCGCCCTCGGCCTGCACGACCGCGAGACGCGGAAGCCGGTCGATGAACCCGAGAGCATGCATTTCGCGGAGCCCCTTGCCGAAGGCCGACACGTTACCAAGGTTGCCGCCCGGCAGCACGACCCAGTCGGGCACGCGCCAGTCGCGCTGGTCCATCATCTCGATCACGATGGATTTCTGGCCTTCGATGCGAAAGGGATTGATCGAATTCAGCAGATAAATTCCGAGGCGCTCGGCCAGGACGCGGACAAGCGCGAGAATCTGATCGAAATTCGCCTCCACCTGAAAGGTTTTGGCGCCGTATTCCAGCGCCTGCGCGAGCTTCCCGTACGAGATATTGCCGTGGGGGATGAAAATGAGCGGATCAAGGCCACCGGCGCTGGCGTAGGCGGCCATGGACGCTGACGTGTTGCCGGTCGAGACGCAGGCCACGCGTTTCATGCCGAGCCGGCGCGCCTGTGCGGCCCCGGCCGTCATGCCGTTATCCTTGAACGAGCCCGTCGGATTGAAACCCTGATGCTTGAACGTGATGCGATCGAGTCCGGCATAGCTGGCCGCGCGGGGTCCGTCGAGCAAAGGGGTATTGCCTTCGCGCAGCGTGACGATATGGCGATCGTCCTCGATAAAGGGAAACAGCTCGCGGTAGCGCCAGACGCCGCTCTGATCGAGCGGAGCGTTGGACATCCGGCGCTCGCGCCAGGTTCGTTTGAGTCCGGAGGCGTCGGGCTTCCCGAATTCATATTGCGCTTCGAGCAGACCGCCGCACTTCGGGCAGTTGTAGAGGACTTCCGTGATGCCGTACCGCGCACGGCACGCGGGATTGAAACAAACCAGATCCGATTGCATGGAAATTACGATTCTAGCCTGCGGGCGGGGAAGCCGCGCATGTGGGCTATCGCCGCAGCACGCTCCATCCCGGATCGAGCACGGCTTTCGCATTTGCGCTCGCGACCGGAATCGAGAACGAGACGGGCTCCGAATCGGTCCGGAAGTCGCGCACGAGCCTGCCCTTTCCCGTCTGGATCTCGACCGGCGCCATCACACTGAACTCATCCGGCACGTCGGACTGCGCCAGCGTTCCCGAGAGCTTCCAGGCGCCGGGCTTCCCTTTGATGGAATAACTCAGCTTCAGCGTGGGGATCCCCGTCCCGTATACCCACTGGTCGAAAAAGTTCTCCAGCGTGGGATCGGGCGACTGGGGCGGCAGGAATTCGGCGCAGAGTGAACGGAACTGCTCCGTATCGATGGTCTTCCACGCGTAACGCCGCCGCAATTCGGCGAGCATCTTCGTGAACCGGGCGTCTCCCATGCGCCGGCGCAGCATGTGGATGATCCACGTCCCCTTGCCATAAACCACTGCGTTGAAAGCGTCGGGGTTGTTGGACGTTTCAAGCCGTCTGCCCTGTACGACCGGTCCTTCCGAATCCGCGATCTGTCCGTCCGGCCCTTTGGCGAGAAGTTCGCGCCGGTACTGGTCGAGCAGCGTGTCGACGAATTTCGGCCCGTTCCGGGTTTCGAGATAGAGCAGGGCGGAGTAGTTTGCCAGCGCCTCCATCAGCCATTCATGACGGTACGTTCCGGCTGTCACGATGTTGCCCCACCACTGGTGCGCCGCTTCGTGCGCGCGAAGAAGGTCGCCGAAGAAGACCTGCTGCCAGGCGGGCATCAGAGACAGCGGACGCGCCGTCACGGGCAGATACGACAGAGTGGAGATGTAGATCATGCCCGCGAATCCCTGGCCGAACCGGCCAGGCACAGGCGAGACTTCAATGCGATCGAGCGGTGGTTCGCCGAAGCGGGTGCGGTAGAACTCCACGGCGCCTGCCACATCGTCCGCAATGCGCGACAACTGATTGGCCGGGCTCGGCGGTTCGGCGGGTGGCGGGAAAGCATCCACCGGTTCACCGCGCGCGAGCACGACCGGTCCGCGGCGCGTCCTCCGGATTATTTCCAGTGGACTCGGGGCGGCGGACGCGGCCGGTTCGGGCGCCCGGTACTGCAGCGCGCTTTCCACCTCGCGATTGGCGCTGACTTCAATCTGCGTGCCGCCGCGCTCCACGACGCGGGTTTCATATACGCCCAGGTTGAAGGCCAGCATGCGAATGCGGCCATTCGGAAGGCGGCGGGTGATGCGCACATCGCCTTCGGTGCGGTCCGCGGCCACTTTACCGGCGCTGACCAGATTCAGCGTTTTCGGATACCGGTATGTCACGTCGTACGTGGCGAACTGCGCGCCGCGATTCGGGTACCAGGTTCCCCTCGAACTGACGAAATAGACCTGATGGCCGGTATCCTCAACCACTCTGCCTTCGTGGCGGATTTCGACCTCATGCTCGGTGCCGGGCTCGAGCGGCCGCGGTGGAATCACCAGCAGCAGTTCGTTCCCGCTGTTTTGCCGGAGGCCGCTCTGTGCGGAATCGCGTTCATAGACCTCCGCCGGCGCGCCATCGACGGTTGCCGCCGTGGGCCGCATTTGCGCCGAAAGATCGAACGGGAGGGCGTCGCGCGATTCGGCCGTGGCTCGGAAGCGGATGCGCGTGACACAGTGCAGTACGAACGAGGAGTCGAGCGTCGCTTCAATCCGGTAGCTCAGGATTTCTTCTTCCGGATCGGGCGGCGCGGCATTTCGATGGCTCCGGCTGGCGAAGCTGGTCCAGGTATCGAAGTAGGTTGTGCCGTTGCGCACCGCCACCTGGCCGGCATTGATCTGTTCGTAACCGCGGCCGTCATAACCCACATTGAAGTCCCCGAGCTTGCGCCCGTCGATCATGGCCTCGAAAAATCCCTGCCGCCCGGGCCGCCCGTCGAGCAGATCGAGCACCATGCGCGATTCGAAGCTGGCGGCAAGCGTCGAGACCGTGCTGGACCACTGATTCGCGAGCACGGCGCCCACGTCGGGCGTATTCCGGAAATCGCCGTTCGCGCGGATCTTGTCCGCGAGGCTGCGCGCTTCGGCTTCCGTGAACAGGAAGACGGCGTTACGGAAATGCTCGTCGAGATTGGGCGAACCGGTGTAGCTCGCGAGCGTTCTCCGTTCGGAACGGTTGGGCGGAAGCAGCACGACTTCGCCATCGCCGCTTTCGGTGGCGGCGGAAAAGACGGCGGCCACGGGAGCGCCATTCACAGGCTTTCCGAAGATGAGATAGCCGTCTGTGAGATAGAAGTGTGCGTCTTCTTCATCGATCTCAAGATCGAGAACGCGGTAACACGCGGAGGGGTCGAGGCCGGCCGCGAGCACGGCCCGGCCGAGTTCCGCCGCGTTGGGGACTGCCCCTGCCTGGAAGGGGATTGCCAGCGCCAGTGCAGCGAAAGCGGTGAAACGGAGAGGTACCACTTATGCCGAGATTATCTCAATTTTGCGCCAGCCTGCGATTTCCCTGGGATCGCCGGGAACGCGCGTTTCACGCGGGGCTGTGCGCCCCGCTTTGCTAGACTGCGGGTTCATGCGCTACATAACATTCGAGCTGAACGGCCTCCGGCAGCCGGGGGTCGTGGTGGAGGACTCTGTCGTTGCTCTGGCCGGGGCGGGATTTCCGGACCTTTTGTCGATTCTTCACGGTGGAGCGGAAGCCCGCCGCAGGGCCGAGGCCTTCGCATTTTCCGCGGAGCGAATCCCGCTTTCTTCCGTGAAACTCTGCGCGCCGGTTCCGAACCCTCCGAAGATTCTCTGCATGGGGCTGAATTACCGGGATCACGCCGAAGAGGCGAAGCTGGAGATTCCGAAGTGCCCGGTGATCTTTGCCAAATACAGCAACACCATCATCGGCCCCGGTGACAACATCGTTCTGCCGAAGAACTCCCGCAAGCCGGACTACGAGGCGGAATTCGGGTTTGTGATCGGAAAACGCGCCCGCCACGTCAAAGCCGAAGACTGGCGGGACTACGTGTTCGGATACATGAACTGCAACGACGTGAGCGCGCGCGATTTCCAGATGGCGGTTTCGCAGTGGACGATGGGCAAGAACTTCGATACCTTCGCTCCGATGGGCCCCTGGCTGGTGAGCGCCGATGAGATCGAGGACCCGCACAATCTCTCCATTTCCCTGACGCTCGACGGCGAAACGATGCAGAATTCGAATACCCGCGAGCTGATCTTCAAGATTCCCGAGACCGTCGAGTTCCTCTCGAGCGTGATGACACTGGAACCCGGCGATATCATTCTGACCGGAACGCCCTCGGGCGTGGGCTTTTCCCGGAAGCCGCCGAGATGGCTGACGCCCGGCGCCGAGGTGGTCGTCCGGATCGAAGGTCTGGGCGAGCTGCGCAACGCCTGCGTGGCGGAGGCATAGCGCCTTTTCAGAAGAGTCTAGTGCGCGGCCACCGGTTTGGCGTTCTTCGAGGGCCTCTGCATCAGAAACGAAAGCGGGACGAGCCCCAGAATCACGACCGCCATGATCGCAATGATGTCGACATAGGCCAGCAGCGACGATTGTCCGGAAATCAGTCCGTTCATCATCGAATAAGCTCTCGCGCTGGCTTCATTCGGCGGAATTCCCTGGCTGGTGAAAGTCTGCGTCAGGCCCGCAATCCTCTGCGTGAACTGGGGATCTCCCGCTGTGGCATGCGCGCTGAGATAGACCCGGTGCTGTTGTGAGAGCCGCTGCAGCCAGGTGCTCAGCATCGAAATTCCGATGCTTCCGCCCACATTGCGCGCGAAATTATTCATACCGGCCACCTGATTACTCTTGTGGACCGGGATTCCCATGTAAGCCAGCGTGCTGATCGGGATAAACAGAAAAGCCAGTCCGACGGTCTGATAAATGCGGTACATCGCGGCAGTGCCGAAATCGATCTGCGTGTTGATGGTCGTCATGTGATACAGCGCCGCCGATGTGGCCGCGAAGCCCATCGAGATCAACAGCCGCGGATCCACGCGCGTGATCAACTGCCCGACGATGGGCATCATGAAGATGAGCACGACGGCGCCCGCCGACAGCGCTTTGCCGGCCTGCTCCGCCGTGTAGCCCATCAGGATCTGCAGGAACTGCGGGATGAGCACTGTGGTCCCGAAGAGCACCATGCCGAGCACGAACATCATGAACGCCGATGTGGCGAAGTTTCGCGATCGCATCAGTTGCAGGTCCATGATCGGGTAGGGGTGCTTCCATTCGTTGATGGCAAACCAGATCAAGGCAACGATGGAGAGGGTCAGCAGAATGAT
>CAZXCO010000896.1:0-3175 GCA_964639095.1 uncultured Solibacteraceae bacterium | reverse complement strand
CGCGGCGAAGTTGTTCACCAGCGCTTCCGACTTCGGATCCGCCAGCATGCGCTTTACCTGGCGCTCCAGAACAGCCGGTTCATGCAGCTTGTTTGCAGCCGCAAGGTTGATGAGCTGATCATCCGGGATGCTGCTCCAGAGGAAGAACGAAAGGCGGGAAGCCAGAGCCAGATCGCTGATGTGATACGGCTGCCCGGGCTTCGCATTGGCCGGTTCCCCTTCTTTCCGGAAGTAGAACTCCGGATCCACCAGAATCCGGCGGAGCGCCATTTCGATGCCCTGGTCGAACTTGCCGCCGTTATTCCGGCCGAGCTGATAGAAGCTCATCAGCATCTCCGTGTCGCGGTCGGTGATCGGCCGGCGGAACGCGTGCCGCGCGAGCGTGTCAACGATCTTCTTAGCGCAGGCCGTTTCGTTGGCCGGGCTGGTCGGATGGCATACGAAAATCTTGTCCCGGCTCGGGGTGTTCGTAGCGCCCATCGGGTTATTCGGCCCGTCGATTCGGATCTTGCCGATATGGGGGAAGAACTTGAATCCCGGGAGGCCGCCGGTTTCGATCGTGTCGCGCAGGAAGTGCTCATCGAGATCGTTGCCCGGCGCAAGGTTCGTGGCAAGGAACGTGACGACAACTTTATGCGGCCCCGCGCTGGCATGGAACTTCATGTTGTACGTCCCATCGGAACGCTCGCGCTCCTTATCCCAGTCGAACAGCTTGATGCGCTGCCCGTCGAGCAGAAATTCGAGCTTTTCGCCCGTAATCTCGCCGAACGGGTTCGTGTCGCCCATGTTGCCCTTGCTGATCGGCGTGACCTTGATGGCATAATCGCCGTCGGCCGGGAAGTTGTGCTCGACGATCATGCCGCCGCGCGTCCCGAAGGGCATGCCCTCGACGTGATAGTCCTGCGAGGTGTCTTCCGGAACGTGATAGGGGGTCTGCGACGGGGTGGTCACATCGCCGATCGCGAGCCGGCTGATCTTGCCTGCGGCCGAGGTGTAGCCTTCGAGCAGCGCCGGCGAAAGCGTGAGAGCCGCGGCGACGTTATCGAAACCGCGTGTGGAGTCGTCGGAAGGAAGATACTTCGCCGGGTCAATATCAAGCGCCAGGAGATCGCGAATCGAGTTCTTGTACTCGGCGCGATTCAGACGGTGCAGTCCGGGCGGCGGAAAATTCGAAGCCACATGCTGGTCAAGTTGGTTTTCGAGCCACTCGATGTTCGCTTCATAGACCGCCGGTTTGGGGCGCGGCATTCCGGCCGGCGGCATCATGCCAGCACGCAGCTTGCGGACTACCCGCTCCCACGCTTCCGGATTCTTTTCCACATGCGTTACATCGAGGTCATCCAGCGTAATGGCCGAAGCCGCCCGCTGTCCGGTCTTCTTGAACTTCTGGTTGTGGCAGACAACGCAATATTGGTTGAAGAAGGCTCGCTCCGTAGTGGCCGTGGGCGCCGTCGAGGCGGGAGCGCTCGCAGTCGCCGACGGTTTTGCCGTCTGCGACCAGGCCGGTTGGGAACAAACCAGGGGAATGAAGAACAGCGAAACAAGCGGTACGTAGGCCATACGACCGATGGCACTTAGTCTTCTTTTCATGGGATCTTGACCGTTCTAAAGTGTATCAACAAACCTTGCAATATCAGTCTTTCTGATCGTACTAAATTTTCGCCATCTGATGTGGCGATTAAAAAAGCGTAAAAGTTACGCCGCCTCAGTGGGTTGGGCAGATTTTGCGCAGATTGCCGGAGGGAGGGCCGAAGATGCAGCCTTATCAGACAAATGGGGCATCCTCCCGTCCCGGCGGAAAATCCCCGCAGTGAGCGGACGCCCAATCGTTTCATCGTTTTTACCGCGCTCTGATACGTTATTTCACCACCAGTTCTTCGAGTACTGCCTTCCGGAGCAGTGCCGGAGGAAGCAGACCCTGTGAAAGGACGAAATCATGGAACCTGCGCACGTCGAATTTCGGCCCCATCGCCTTTTCCGCCGCCTGACGAATCTCCAGCAGCCGGGTCAATCCGTCAAAATAAGAAACCGCCTGCCCGGGCGCGCGGAAGGTGAATCGTTCCACTTCTTCCGTCGCGAACGCTTTCGAGCAGACAACATCGTTTTCCAGAACCTGCATCGCCTGCTCCGGCGTCACTTTCCCTTCCTGCAATTCGGGGTCGAGAAATGCTCTCGCCGCCCGCAGCATCCGTAACTGAAGCGAAATCAGCTTCCCGTCGTCCGGCATGTACGGAAGCATAAACCACTCCGAATACAGGCCCCAGCCTTCAACATTTGTACTATTAAAGGCAAAAAGCGCACGGGCCAGCGAGACGCCGTGTTCCACCATGGCATCAAACTGCAATTCGTGGCCCGGCCGGGCCTCATGCGCTGTAATGGTCCACGAAGCGGCCGCGAATGTGAAGTCGTCGTACTTGAGAGTCTTCCCGTTGGAGCCGGTGGTAGCCAGCGGAAGCACGAAAGCGCCCCGCTCGCCATGGTTATTGAGCAGCGGAGGCGGTTGCATGTGCGGCGCCGGCTGTTCGGCCGTCTCTGCCGCGCTCGCCAGCTTGATGATCGCTGGCCGCGCCGGCAGCGTGACCAGATTCTTCTTTCGCAGAATGTCTTCGATCTCAGCCAGACGCTTCCGGTAGTGCGGCAATACATCATCGCCCTGAATCTGCTCCTTCTTCAACTGCCGGATCACCGCGCGGTAATCGGTCGACTGGAAGCCCCGCTCCTTCGCCACTTTCACCGCGAGGTCTTTCATCTGGCCCTGGATCTCCGTGAAACTCTTGTGCGCGAGCCGCTCCAGTTCGGCGGGTGAGAAATCGACGCCGTAGCGATCCAGCTGGATGGCGTAAATCGCCGACGGCAGGCGGAAATCGGCTCGTGCCTTCGGCAGGACCTCGGTCCGCACGAAGTTGTCATAGCTCGCGAACTGAGTCTTGAGCCGCGCATAAGCCGGCTCATAACCGGGGATCTTGTACTTCGCCAGCAGCATGCCGATCCCCGCGATATAGGTGCCCGCGTTCTCCAGATTTTTTTGTACTTCGGCTTTGGCAGGACCAAGCAGTCCCGGGGCTTTCAGCTTCTCGCGGAAGCGCTGTTCAGCCTGTTCAATCAGCGGCGTGTAGCCGGGCGTCATGCCTGTGTACTTCTTCAGACGCACCAGAGCCGCGGGCCGCCGTGCAGG
>CAZXCO010000895.1:0-2357 GCA_964639095.1 uncultured Solibacteraceae bacterium | reverse complement strand
TCAAGGCAACGATGGAGAGGGTCAGCAGAATGATGATCTTGTTCGACGACAACCAGTCTTCCTCCTGGCCCTTGTCGAGCACGTACTGCAGGCAGCCGATACCCAACGCGATGAGGCCGAGCCCGATATAGTCGATCGGGTTGCGCAGAGTCTTTTCCTGCTCGGACTTCATGTAGGGCGGATCTTCCACGATGCGCTTCGTGAGATAGAGCGACATCAGCCCGACAGGCACGTTGATGTAGAAAATCCAGCGCCAGCTGTAGTTGTCGGTAATCCAGCCGCCGAGCGTGGGGCCGATGGCCGGCGCGAGCACGACTGCCATGCCATAGACCGCGAATGCCATGCCGCGCTTCTCCACGGGGAACGTGTCGGCCAGAATGGCCTGTTCACTGGTTGCCAGCCCGCCGCCCCCCAGGCCCTGCAGGACGCGAAACAACACCAGCATGCTGAGCGTGGGAGCGAGGCCGCAAAGAAACGAGCTCATGGTGAAGAGCGCGACGCAGGTCATGTAGAACTTCTTGCGTCCCACCAGCACGGAGAGCCATGCGCTGATCGGCAGGATCACCGCGTTGGAGACCAGATAGCTCGTGAGCACCCACGTGGATTCGTCCTGACTCGCCGACAATCCTCCGGCGATGTGGGGCAGGGCGACGTTTGCGATCGAGGTGTCGAGCACCTCCATGAAAGTGGCCAGGGTGACTGTGAGCGCGACCACCCAGGGGTTGTGCGACGGCGTCCACGGAGCATGGACGAAGTCATGGCTTTTGGATCGCGCCGGCTGCTGCGCCGGCTTTTCCACTGTGGTTGATTCCGCCATGGTTCAGGTAGAGGAGTGGCGCAGATTTGAACTGCAGGTGATTATTCGCAGTGTCTCACGCCGGGTTGCTTTGATCTTCAGTTGACCTGATCTCCGGCGGGCGAAGCGGCCTGCTCGAAGCCTGCGCAGCGCAGCACCGGCAAGCGCGGATACTTTGGATATTCCGGCTCCCGGAACGACCGCAGGCACATGATAAAGACGCTCCCGCGGTCGTTCCGGATTTCTTTCCGGTGAACGCATTGCGCACACAGGCCGGAGTTCGGTGGTTCACTCACCAGGTTACGGTTTTGCCGGGCTGCAACTCCCAGATTCGCGTCTCTTTCGCCAGCGCCTGCAGACTGTCGGGCCTTCCCGTCAGCGGCGGGAAGGTTCCGAAGTGCATCGGGATCACGACGGGCGCGCGCAGCAGCCGGCATGCGACCGCTGCCTCGCGCGGGCTCATCGTAAAGAGGTCGCCAATGGGGAGAAATGCGAGGTCCGGCTTGTAGAGCTCCGCAATCAACTGCATGTCGGTAAATACGTTGGTATCGCCCGAGAAATAGGCCGTGCGACCGTCGGAGAATTTCAGCGCGAAGCCCGCGGCCTCGCCGCCGTAAATGATCGAGCCGTCATCGTCGGTGATGCCGCAACTGTGCACGGCGTGGGTCATCGTAACCGTGACAGCGCCCACCTGCTGTGAGCCGCCCTTGTTCATCGGCCGGCACGTATCGACTCCCTTTTTTCCGAGCCACTCGCAGATCTCATAGATGCCGACCATGTGCGGCCGGAACTTCTTCCACAGAGGAATCGCATCGTGAATATGGTCGAAATGGCCGTGGGAAATCAGGACCGTATCGCATCGCGTAATCTCGAAGCCCTTCGGGTAAGCGGGGTTCCCATCCGTCCAGGGATCGAGAATCAACGTCTCGCCCCCCGGCAGGACTAACTGAAATGTGCCGTGACCAAGCCAGGTTATCTCCATATCTTTCTGTCCAGCCGCGATTATTGCACGCGCCGCCGGTTTTCAGAAACCACCGTCGAGTACCAGCCTGCTCGTGGCGCCGAATCGCCGAAAATGGGAGAAAGTGGATTCCGTCCAGTCTGCGCGGTGCGTGTCTTCGGTGTATTGCACCAGATACTGCGATCTCACGGGCGCCACGATGACGGCCCCGCCGGCCGGCGTGGGTGAAAAGAAGATCGTCCAGGTCAGTTCCCGGATCTTTTTGGCCGGCGGAATCCTCGGTTCCGCGGCGCGCCAGGAAATCCGAAGCAGAGTCCCCGTCGCTTCCGAGAATACGGCGACCCCGTCAAAGTCGAGCCAGTAGAGATTCGAATCCACCGTCAGCGACCATCCGCGGCGAGCGGCCTCGACGGAAAAGCGAACCAGTGCGACAGGAACGCCGCCGGTGTCGGCCATCCGCGTCACCTCGGCGCCGCGCTCGATGGCACTGCGCGTCACCTGAATCGCGCTGACCATTTCACCCGTCATCCAGGCTCCGCGCAACTGGTTCATCTTCAAGTAAGCCGTGGCTGCCGGGGAGGCCGGCGCCGTGCTGCGGAT
>CAZXCO010000894.1:0-1662 GCA_964639095.1 uncultured Solibacteraceae bacterium | reverse complement strand
TTCGCCCGTGAAGTCCTCGCGGCCTGCTCGGAGGGCGATGCGTTGCGAACCAATATGGCAATTCTGCGACGATTTGCGAAACACGACCCGGTGGACGCGATCGGGTTGCGGCGGCGCATCGCGGGCCGCCTGCTGGAGGCCGGCCGGTACGCGGTTTGACTTCCTCCCGCGTCGTCCTGGCCGTGGGTCTTCCGGGATCCGGCAAATCGCACTATTTCGCGGCTCTTGGTGCGAATCCCATTTCGAGCGACGCTATCCGCCTGCAACTGGCGGACGATGAGACCGACCAGACGATTCATGACCAGGTCTTCGCCACCATGCGGTATCTCCTCGAACAGCGCCTCGCACTGGGCCGGCCCGTGACTTACATTGATGCGACCAATCTCACGCGCAAGGACCGGCTGCCCTTTCTCGAAATTGCGCGGAAGCATGGTTGCGAAGCCGAGGCGGTATTCTTCGACGTTCCCCTCGCGGTGTGCAGGGCGCGCAACTCGGCCCGCCCCCGGAGCGTTCCGGATGGAGTTCTCGATGTGATGGCGGCGAAGCTCGAGCCACCCTCGCTCGAGGAGGGTTTCAGCAGGATCGAATGCGTTCGATACCTTCCCTGAAAATATCGGGCGGCGTGAGCAGACTGACGACGATGAAACCGGACGTTTCGAAATCGTAGAAATAGCCCGGCTGCACGAGCACGTCGCGGTCGCGCAGCAGGCGGATTTCGGCGCCCTCTTCCTGATTGGCCACAATTGCGTACCAGCCGGCCTCGACATCCAGCGTACGCAACCCGGAGGCACGCAAAGCCGCGAGATTTCCGCGCAGCCGGTCGAGGATCTGCCGTTGCACCGGCTCGCGCAGTTTCAGCAGAGATGGAAGCGCGCACTGTACCGGCGTTCCCGCCGAGAGATAAGTATCGGCGATGATTTCCAGCCGGTCGAGCGCGTCGCGCAGCGCCTGGGCCGGGCCGCTTGCAATCATCCATGCCAGCTTCATCTGGGGCAGTCCCACCGTCTTCGAAAGTCCGTTCAGGGTGAAGACGAGCGCGTCGCACTCGTTTTGAAGAGTTGGCACGCTGTCGGGCGCGGGTTGCAGCCGGTAGTCGCGAAAGACTTCGTCCGAAATGATGGGCAGGCCGAAGGCGGCGAGTTGCTTCAGTTCGTGGCGGTGCAGGAAATGACCGGTCGGATTGTTCGGATTCACCAGGACGATGGCGCGCGTCCGGTCATGGATGGTGCGTTCGACGGTGTGAAAGTCGATGAACCAGCCGTGATCGTAGAACACCCCGTAGTGCCGCACGGTTGCGCATTCGAGTGCGGCGAGATAGTCGAACAGCGGATAGGAGGGCCGAGGGACGAGCACCTCATCTCCCGGGTCGCACAGCAGTTTGAAAAGCCAGGAGTACGCTTCGCTCGTGCTGGCCGTCAGGACGACGCGGTCGGCATCCGCGCCATACTGTTTCGCGATCGTCTCACGCGCCGAAAGGAGTCCGAATGGCTCCGGCTCGTAGCGGCGGCCCGCGTCTTCGGCGGCGAGACTGGAAAGAAATCCCAGCGGATATTGGATTCCGGCGTGCGTGGGGTTCGATTCCGTAAGATCCAGGATGCGCGCCCCGCACTGCCGCTTCGCGCGCAGCAGTTCGGTGAGCGCATTGGGGCGCATTTCGGATGG
>CAZXCO010000893.1:0-3595 GCA_964639095.1 uncultured Solibacteraceae bacterium | reverse complement strand
TGCTGCGCTCGTTGTGCAGAAGCTGAAAGAGTCCGGCGTGGAGTACCGGCTGGCGGACAACGGAGCCACCGTGCTCGTGTCCTCGGCCCGTCTCGCCGATTCCCGTTTGACGCTGGCTTCCGCTGGTCTCCCGAAGTCGGGGCGCATCGGCTTTGAACTCTTCGACAAACAGAACTTCGGCGCCACCGATCTCGTCGAACACATTAACTACCAGCGAGCTCTGGAAGGCGAACTCGAGCGCTCCGTCATGAGCATGGCCGAGGTCGTGCAGTCGAGAGTTCATCTGACCCTGCCGAAGGATTCGGTTTTCCTCGATCAGCAGCAGCCTGCGAAGGCGAGCGTCATGGTGAAATTGCGGCCCGGTGCGCACCTCTCGCCTCAGAATGTGACGGCGATTTCGAATCTTGTCGCCAGCGCGGTGGAAGGCCTGGCGCCGGACGGCGTCGCGGTTCTCGATATGGACGGCAACCTTCTGAGCCGGCCGCGGCGTTCGGGACCGGGCAGCGATTCGCAGATCACGAGCGAAGCTCTCGAAGTGCGGCAGCAGATCGAACACGACCTGGTCAGCAAGATCAATGCAACCCTCGATCCCCTTCTTGGCGCCGACGGATTTCGCGCCGGCGCCTCGGTCGACTTCGATATGACCAGCGGCGACCAGCAGGAAGAGACGTTCAATCCGGACCAGTCGGTCATGGTCTCATCGCAGAAGACTGAGGATACGAACGAGCGCGCGTCTGCCGGAGGAATCCCGGGCACGACTTCGAATCTGCCTCATCCGCCGGAGAAGCAGGCGGGCACAACGGGATCGTCGCACCGGACTGAGAACATCACTTATCAGACCAGCCGCATCGTCAAGCACACACACATCCCGCAGGGTGTGGTTCGCCGGATGTCGCTTTCCATCCTCGTCGGGCAACCGGTTCACTGGGAAGGCTCCGGGAAGGCCCGGCATCGGGTGGCGGTTCCGCCTTCCGCGGATACTCTGAAGACCATCCGCGATCTCGTGGCGGGCGTGACGGGATTCAACGCCGATCGCGGTGATCAGTTGATTGTGGAAACGCTGCCGTTCGAATCCCCGGTCGATTCGGATAACGCGGATTTCGCGACGACGCCGGCCAAAAAGCCCGCGGGTCCGCCCTGGCTGGAGTTCCTGACGAAGTACCAGAGCGCGCTGATAGTCGCGGTCGGACTGCTCGCCGGCTTCAGCTTCCTTCTGAAGATCGTGCTGGGAATGACGCGGCGCTCCAAAACAGCGAGCGCGGCGGACGTGGCGCGTGCGCTGCCCGCGTCCGGGTATGAGCAGGCCTCCGGCTCGCCTCTGCCGCAGACTGCGATGTCCGCTCTGGCGCCTCTGCAGATGGAAGTGCCTGCGTTGCCGGCATTCGACGAAGAAGCCGCCGGACGTATCCGGTTACTGGCGCAAAACGATCCGAACGCGGCAGCCAACGTGCTTCGAATGTGGATCCAGAGTCAACGAGCCTGAAACGAACCCTGTAATATGAGTCCCCAACCCCTGGAATTGACCAAAGCGGTATCCGGCGCCCGCAAGGCCGCCATCCTCCTTATGGGTCTCGGCGAGCCGCTTAGCGGAAATGTCATCCGCCAGCTCGATCCCGATGAAATCCGCCTGATCAGCGGGGAGATCGCCGCGCTGGATGCGGTGGCGCCCGACCAGATGATCCGGGTGTTCCGCGAGTTCGAGACGCTGTCGGCCAGCAGCCGCTATTTCGCGCGCGGCGGGCCGGATCGCGCGCGCCGCCTGATCGAACAGGCGGTGGGAGAAAAGGAAGCGCAGAAATTTTTTGAGCCCGCGCCGCACGTGGAGGCTGCGCCGCGCGTGGAGGATGCCTCGTCTCCTTTCGGCGGCATTGGAGCGGAAGAACTGGCTGCGGCTCTTCGCGAAGAGAATCCCCAGACTCTGGCGCTGGTTCTGTCGAATCTGCCCCCGCACCAGGCCGGGCCCCTGCTGGCTTCGATTCCGGAGGCCGTGCGGCCGCAGGTGGCCCTCCGGATTGCCCTGATGGACCGCGTTCCGGCCGAAGCCTTCGCTCAGATCGCCGAGGCGGTTCGCAGCAAACTCAAAGCGTCGAAGCAACTCCAGCGATCGAACGGAACCCGCGCGCTGGCCGCGATCCTGAATCACATGGAAGGCGAGAAGGCCGAGGGTGTCCTGAATGCCATCGAGCCGGAAAATCAGACGGCAGCTGCCTCCGTTCGGCAGTTGATGTTCGTGTTCGACGACATTGTGAATCTGCCCAAGGAAACCATCAAATCGCTCATCGGGCGGCTCGACCGCAAGGTTCTGACCATCGCATTGAAGGGCACGAGCGAAAAGATCAAGGCGCACTTCACGCAGTGCATGTCGCAGCGCAGCGCGGAGATGCTGACCGAAGACATGGAAGCGCTCGGGCCGGTCCGCATCCGCGACGTTTCGGCCTCGCAGGAGCAGATCATCACGGTCATGCGCCAGATGGAGAAGGAAGGCCTGATCGCCGTCAACGCCTCCGGTGGTGACGAATATGTTGTGTAAAGTTCTCGCCCCGGATACGGCCGCCGATTCGTCGCGAATCAGCCTGCCACCCTGGCTTCTCCGGCCGGGCGGGCAATACCAGAATCACAGTTCCGCGCCCGCGGAACGGCTGCGCCCGGCGCGCCCGCAGGTCTCGAGCGCGGAAATTCAGGAACTGCGCGCGCGCGTGGAAGAACTGAGCGCTCAACTGGAGCGCGAGGCGAAGAATGCCTTTGAGCAGGGCTTCCGGGCGGGTGATGCCGCCGCGCGCAAAACGCTCGAAACCGATCTGCGGAACACCGTTGGGACTCTGGCGGAGCAGATTGCCGAAGTGGCCGCGCAGCGTCCGGAAACGATCCGCCGGGCCGAAGCGGACACGGTGCGGCTCGCCATCGAGATCGCGCGGCGTGTGCTGCACCGGGAGATTTCGATCGATCCGACGGCGCTCTCCGCCCTCGTGGGTGCGGCGCTCGAGAAACTGGGCAATCAGGAGATCTACCGGGTGCGCGTCCATCCGGATCTGGAAAAGGTCCTGCGGGCTGCGCTGGTGCAATCGGGTCGAAGCGCCTCCATCGAGGTTGTTCCCGATCCCAGTCTGGCGCGCGGGGGAGTCAGCTTCGAAATCAGCCGCGGCGCGCTCGATGCTTCGGTCGATACGCAATTGCGTGAAATCGAGCGAGGCCTGGCAGACGAGTTGAAGGCGCGCGCATGACATCGGCGGTCGACTTCGATCTCAGCCGGTATATCCGGCAGGTCGCTCATTCCACGCTCCTGCCATGGACGGGCGAAATCGTTGAAGTGGTCGGTCTGCTTCTGGCGTCGCGCGGTCCGGCGGCGGCGGTGGGAGACTTCTGCGAAGTACTGACGTCGTCCGGACGGAGGATCCGGACGCAGGTCATCGGTTTCCGGAACGGGAATGTCCTCTCGATGCCGCTTGAAGAGACCGACGGCATTCAACTGCACGACACCATCGTGGCCCGCCAGGGGGACTCCGCGGTGCCGGTCGGGCCGGGTCTGATCGGCCGTGTGGTGGACGGATTCGGCGAACCGATCGATCGCAAACCGCGAATTCGCGCGCAGGCTCAT
>CAZXCO010000892.1:0-2034 GCA_964639095.1 uncultured Solibacteraceae bacterium | reverse complement strand
TCGTTCCTGCCCTCGCCGGCGCACTTTACGTCAAACCCAACGAGATTTCGCTCGAACGGCCCTATATTCAGACGCACATCGAGGCGACGCGCGCCGCTTATGGCCTGACGACCGGATCGCCAAAGGACGTGCGTGAAATCGAAATACATACCGACGCCGGCGCAGCCATCGACACGTCGAAACACAAACCATTGCTCGACAACGTCCGGCTGTGGGACTGGAAGCCCTTCCACGACACGGTGACGCAGATGCAGGCCCTGCGGCCTTACTATGCGTTTCACGAGCCCCCGGACGTTGACCGCTACACCATCGACGGGCAGTACCGGCAGGTGCTGCTGTCCTCGCGGGAACTCGATATCAATCAGCTCCCCGGCCAGCAATCGAGCTGGATCAATCCGCATTTCATCTATACCCACGGCTACGGGCTCGTGCTGGCGGAGGTCAGCCGGATCACCCCTGAGGGGCAGCCGGTCTATCTGGTTCAGGACATGCCGCCTTCGGTCAAGACACCTTCGCTGAAGATTGAGCGGCCGGAACTTTATTACGGCGAACTCCAGCATGAACCGGTTTTCGTCGGCACGGCGCAGGAGGAATTCGATTATCCGAAAGGCTCCGATAACGCCAAAACCCGCTATGCGGGAAAGGGCGGATTTCCGGTTTCCTCGCTCCTGATGCGGGCGGCCGCGGCGCTCGAGTATGGCGACTCGAATATTATCCTCACGGAGTACCTCACGCCGAACAGCCGTATGATGATTCACCGGCGCGTGCGCGAACGTGTCCAGACTCTCGCGCCGTATCTCACCTGGGACAACGATCCTTACATCGTGGTGACTCCCGAGGGGCGGCTCGTGTGGATGATCGACGGCTACACGACCTCCGACGCGCATCCCTTCTCGCGTGAGATCGGATCCTATGGCGGCATCAATTACATGCGCAACGCCGTCAAAGCGACAGTTGACGCCTACGATGGCGAAACGCACTTTTACGTCTTTGATCCGAACGACCCGATAATCGAGGCTTACAGGGCCCTTTTCCCGGCTCTCTACGAAGACGCTTCCCGCATGCCCGCCGGTTTACGCGCTCATGCCCGTTATCCCGAAGAGTTGTTCAGCGTGCAGGCCAGCATTTATCGCGTTTACCACATGCGAAATCCGCAATCGTTCTACAACAACGAGGACGTGTGGGAACTGGCGCGGTATTCTCCCGGCCAGAATGCGGAGCCGCAGCCTGTCAGTCCGACATACGTTTTCGCCACTCTTCCGGGCGAATCGAAGCCGGAGTTCCTCCTGATGACGACTTTCACGCCGTTGTCGAAGGAAAACCTGATCGGCGTCATGCTCGCCCGCTGCGACGGCGGCAAACTCGGTGAGATGGTGGTTCTGCAACTCTCGAAACAGGAATTGACGCTCGGTCCCATGCAAGTCGCCGCGCGCATCAATCAGGATCAGACGATTTCGAAGGACCTGACGTTGTGGAACCAACAGGGCTCGCAGGTTCTGCAGGGGCAGACACTGGTGCTGCCCGTGGACAACACGTTTCTCTACATTTCGCCCATTTATCTGCAGGCCGTGCAGGCGCGGATGCCGCAGTTGAAAAAAGTGGTTCTTGCCGCCGGCAACCGGCTGATCTACGCCAACACGTACGAGGAGGCCATCCAGGAGCTCAGCGGCCAGGAAATCGCCGGAACGCCCCCGCAGCCCGCGGGGCAAGCCCAGGCGCCGGCGGGCGCGCCCGCGGCAAAACCGCCGCCGCCGAAGATCGAGGATCCGCGCATCGAAAATATCCGCCAGCACCTGCAGCGGTACCGGGAGTTGACCAGCCAGGGTAAATGGGCGGATGCGGGGCGCGAACTGGAAGCCATACAGAACGAGGTCGGGAAGTGAAGCTTTTGCGCGCCGTCGCCGGCGTGCCGGTTGGATTTGGCGTCTTCTACGGCCTGATTCGCGCGCTGTCCGCGATGATCGGGAATCCGGCGGGTTCGGCGACCGGAAGCGCTCTTCTGCTCGGGGTCGCATGGACTGTGGGGGCGGCTAT
>CAZXCO010000891.1:0-2271 GCA_964639095.1 uncultured Solibacteraceae bacterium | reverse complement strand
CGTACCGGCGGGCCCCCGGCGCGTTTTACGTCGTGACCCACATCTAAATGGCCACGCACGTGACCCGCTCAGCCGCCCCAGGACGCGTGGCCTGAGCGCAAATGAATGTGTATTCATTGACAATTCGGAATCCGGAGTTATCCTGAAGTCGCCTTATGCTTCGGGTCTCTGTTCGCTGGCGGCTGGCGGCTGCGGCGATTCCCGTTCTCCTCCTCGCGACATTGGTCTGGATCCGCCACGAGGCTCTGGGTGCGCGCGCCCGCGCGGCGCAGGACGCAATCGCCGCGAACAGGATTCCCGTGTCTGTTGCCGCTGTCGATATCCATGAAAACTCCCTCTCGGAACCGATCGCTTCCGCGGCGGAATTTCGGGATGCGGCGGTATTTCGCGGACGCGTTTATTTGTGCAGTCCGGAAGGTCTTTTCGGTTACGACGCGGATGGAACGCTCGAAGAGAGTTACCGGACCGGCAGGGAACTGCCGTCTGGAGAACTGACGGCTCTCGACGCGAGTCCGGCCGGGTTGCTGCTGACGACCGCCGGAGCGGGGCTCCTTTCGTTCGACGGAAACCGCGTTCGGCAGATTCTGCCCGCTGATGCGCACTCGCGGAATTTCAGCGCGGTGCTCGGGCTCGGCTCCGGGAAGGTTCTGGTGGGGACAACGGAACGCGGAGTCCTCGTGTGGAACGGCAAGACGCTGGAGGAGTTCCTTTCGGCGCTGGCCCGAGCCCATGTCACGGTGCTGGCCGGATCGGACGCGGACCTGTGGATTGGAACCCTGGAGACTGGCGCGTGGCGCCTGCACGCCGGTCAGTTGGATCATGTGCTGGCGGACCTGCCGGATCCGCATGTGCTTTCCATAGCTGTGACGGGGGCGACAGCGTACGTGGGCACGCCGGTCGGAGTGGTCGAATTTCATGATGGCCGCAAATCCCGCACGCTGGCGGAAGGCTATTTTGCGCGCGCGCTGGAATCGGACGAGGAAACGCTCGTGGTGGGTACGGAAGATGAGGGGATCGTGACAATTCCGCTCCGCGAGGCCATCCGGCCGGGCAGGGAATTGTCAGAGGCGGCAATTAAGGCGCCGGTCGCCCGGATATTCAGCATGGCGGGCGTGCGATACGCGCTGGCCGGCGGTCTCTACAGACTCGATGCGCAGCGGAATGAATGGAGACAAGCGCTCAGCCCGGAAAAGGGCGCGCTGACCGACCGGAATATCGCGGCGCTTTCGGTCGGACGGGACGGACGCGTGTGGGTTGGCTACTTTGACCGCGGCCTTGATGTGGCGGATGCCGGGTTCGATATGGTCCGGCACTTCGAAGATGAACACCTGTTTTGTGTGAACCGCATCGTGGAGGATCCGGACGGCGGTCGCACGGCCGTCGCAACGGCAAACGGCCTCGTGATGGTCGACGCTTCGTTAACTGTGCGGCAGGTGCTCGGGCGCAAAGACGGACTGCTGGCCGATCACGTGACCGACGTCATGTTTCGCCGCGGCGGGATGGTTGTCGCAACGCCGGCCGGACTGTCGATCGCGGACCGCAGCGGCATTCGCAGCCTGTACGTGCTGCAGGGGCTCGTGAACAACCACGTGTATGCGCTGGCTTCCGCGGGAAACCGCATCGCGGCGGGCACGCTGGGAGGGCTCTCACTTCTCGCGAACGACGTTGTGGAGGCAAACTACACGACCGCCAATTCCGGCCTCGGGCATAACTGGATCTCGGCGCTGCAGCCGGTCGGCGGAGACTGGTTCGTCGGAACGTATGGAGCGGGCGTCATGCGGCTCGATGCATCCGGCCGATGGTCCGCATTCCCCGATCTGAAGGGCGGCTTCGATGTGAATCCGAATGCGATGGCGCAGACGGCAGATGCGGTTTACGTCGGCTCGCTCGGCGGCGGGCTGTGGGTTTACGCGAAATCGACCGGACGCTGGACGAACCGCAAGGACGGCCTGCCGTCTCTCAATGTGACGGCGATCGCAGCGGGCGGCGGGTACGTGTACGTGGGAACCGACAACGGGCTGGTGCGGTATCGCGAAGGAGCGCTGCTGTGAGGGCGATCGCTTGTTTGCTGGCTTTCGCCGGAGTCGCGTTCGGCGATGCCGGCGTGCTGGTCCCGGCGGGGCAGGATCAGCCGGATCCCGCGATTTTTTCGCTGAACGAGATGAACGTGGATATCCGTATCGATAACGGGATCGTGGCCGTGCAGGTGCGGCAGATCTTCGCGAACCACAGCAGCGGCATTCAGGAGGGCGAGTGGACGTTCGCCCTGCC
>CAZXCO010000890.1:0-2393 GCA_964639095.1 uncultured Solibacteraceae bacterium | reverse complement strand
GGCCGCGGAGCCCGGTCGCATCCTCGACCGGATAAGCGAAATTGTCCGGAGCCAGCGGCTGCAGCGCTTCCGCAAACTCCGCCATGGTGACATTCCGGCAATCCAGGAGTTCCGCAAGCCGCGGATTCAGGTCGCGCGGGTCGTTGGCCATCGTGCGCGCGGTTTTGCAACTTGCGCGCACGGCCGGATTTCCGGGTTTCATTTTGATTTTGCCCGGGGCAAGGGAGTAAGCGACCATCGGCCGATTTTCGTAGTGATATTTGATTTTGAAGCGGTCAATCAGCAGCGCGCGCATCATGAGCCTGACATCGTCATCCATATATCCCCAACCACGCACGGGCGGGCTGTTCGTGTTCGTCGAGGCTTTGGCGTTGATGTCGAACCGGGCGCTCCCGGCCCACCCTGGAATTCCGACAATCCGCTCCATGTGATCCCAATCGATGTCCCAGGCGGCGGCGAGCAGCACACGCAGATTCATCGCCCGAGTTGCAAATCCACCTCCGGGAGTTACCTGCATGCCGAAGGGCGGCTCTCCCGGTCTGCTCGGCTTCAGATCGGCCACTTCAAACTCAATCTCACGGGGCGGAAGCTGTTTCGCGATATCCGGCGCATTCTCGATTGGCCGCTCGTTTACGCTGTTGATTACCAGCACGGGCGCGGGAGCATCCCGGAGCGCCAGACTCAACCCAAGCTGCCTCTCAACAGCCTTGAAAATCGTCACTCGTTCAGCGCCGCCCGGCAGTAATCGCGAACGGCCGTTCCATTTCAGATCGAAATCCCACGGACCATCGATACTGGTCGCGTCGAAGACGGGGCTGGTCAGATAATCCCCGGCGGCGCCGCGCAGCCATTCGGCAAACGCCTGCAGGGTCATATTGCGGCAGGAAACAACAATGAACGTGGGTCCGGCCGCCTGTGGGTGGTATTCGCATCCCGCGTTGCCGTCACCCATGGCTGCCATCAGTTTCGGCTTGCTTTTGCCCGCGGTGAGCGCGAATGCGGGCGTTGGGCGCGTGTCCTTGTGCAGCACGAGATTGAACCGGTCCGCCAGGAGCGACTGCAGCATCAGCCTGATCGTTGCCGGTGACGTTCCGGCTGGCGCCCTCGCGGCGATATCGAACCGGTCAAATTCCAGCCAGTTCGGTCCCCCGAGGACTCTGTCCGGATCGACGTTGTAAGCGATCTGGATCAGATCGAGCATCGTCGCTTTGCGCAGGTCGTAGCGCTCACCGCGCAGGACGCCGCCCGAAACATACGTGTACGGATTCAGCGCCAGCGCGCTCCGATGTACGTCGGCCGCTTCAAACCTCGGTGACTGTGCGAACAGAGCGGCCGACGCCATCCCGGCGATCGATATCAGATTCCGAATCGTCATTCGTTTTCTCCGGAGGTTCGCTCTCGATTCACATCATTTGCATTCCAAACGACGGAATGGCAATGCAGAAGGTAACCGCCCAATCCCACCCGCGCAGCCTCGGGACCAATTACCTTGAACTATCGATGAGAACCTGGGTGCTCGTCGAAAATGTCGCTCTTGCCGCATGGCCGACGGAGCGGCGGTAAGGCTGGTGGATCAACCGAAAGTGCGTCTACCGGCCTGTACAAGATGGAGGGCTTGAGGTGCGCGCGAAGAGACGGTGCAGGATCGCGAGCCATGCGCGAGTGCCCCCGGCGGCCGCGACCGCGCCGCACGAGCGGTTGGCGATGGATTTCGTCAGTGACGGCAGACGATTCCGGGTGTTGACTGTTATAGACCACGTCAGCAGACTCGATCTGGCTCTGGAGGCCCGGCGTCGTTCACCGGCTACGCGGTCAGCCAGGTGCTCGACAAAGTGGCGGCTGAGCACGGATATCCCGATTCGATTACCGTGGACAACGGATCGGAATTTTCCAGTAAGGCCATGGATGCATGGGCATTCCAGCACGGCGTGAAGCTCGACTTCATCCGGCCCGGCCGGCCGGTGGAGAACGGTCTGAGTGAAAGCTTCAACGGGCGGGTGCGTGATGAATGTCTGAACGTAAATGTCTTCCGGACGCTGGCTGACGCGCACGGGAAGCTGTCACGCTGGCAAGCAGATTACAACGAGCTGGCCGCGGCCCTGACAACCGCTCCGGACAGCCCAAGAGCGCCATCAAGAGATCGAAGGAAAGAACCGGAACAACCAGTGGAAGACTTACGCCAGCCGCTGGTGATCGGAATGCCAACGGCGTGAAACGAGTTCAAGGGATCCCGAAAAAAGTGCGCCTTCGAGCTACGAATGGACTAATTTCGGGGGCAAGGTGACAAGGAACGAAGTTCTGGCAGAGCGGGACTCAAATACCAATCGAGTCGATGATCACACAAACTTGCTGGTGTGAGGATACGAAAGAGTCATAGTGATAGCGCACGGAAT